>JBFEWG010000007.1:0-30524 GCA_041546465.1 Sulfurimonadaceae bacterium | reverse complement strand
TCCTGTGAGTTCTTCAGGGCTTCAGAGACTATAGCGATGAAATATCCTCGTCCCTGTGCTACCTCTTTTAAAAAACGAGTTTTGAGTTTATCCAGTGAATAGGGAAGCTCCGGGATCAGACACATCTCTGCTCCGGAAGTGAGTGCAGAGACCAGGGCAAGGTAACCGCAGTCCCTACCCATGACTTCGATGACAAAGGCACGTTTGAAAGATGATGCTGTATCACGGACATTGTCAGTGGCCATCTTTATCACGTTCAAGGCGGTATCGACACCGAGGCAGTATTGCGTACCGTTGATATCATTGTCAATCGTTGAAGGTATACCGCAAAATGCAATGCCATGCTCCTTGAAGAAGACTTCGATGCCCCGAAATGAACCGTCACCACCGAGGACAATAAGTTTGTCGATACCAAGTTCCTTCAGGTTTTTGGCAGCGAGTGCACGAAATTCGGTTTGCATAAAGCGTTTGGAACGGGCAGAGAATATCATTGTCCCGCCCCTGTGGATAATACCTGTTACATCGGCATAGGTGGCTTCTTTAATATTGTTATCAATGAGTCCGTCAAAGCCGCCATGGACAAAGTAGGGTGTGAACCCCTTGGTAAAACTGTACTCTACAAAACGTTTAAGGGCAGGGTTCATTCCTGAGACGTCACCACCTGAACAGAGGATAGCGATCTTAGACATGGAAGCTCCTTGTTTCCTGAAAACGTTTAAGGGCAGGGTTCATTCCTGAGACGTCACCACCTGAACAGAGGATAGCGATCTTAGACATATAAGGCTCCTTATTTAAAAACTACTGTCTGATCTTTGATCGAGCGAAAAACTTTGTTGCTGTAGAACTTGGCATCATTGATGTTCTCAAGTCTATACCCTGAGCCATCACCAAGGAGTTGACAGGTAGGGTGTGCATCCGTTTTCACCTTTTTTTCAACGGTGTGTTTTTCTTCAGCAGGCTTCATATAGACCTTTTTCGCTTCGAGCTTTTGAAAAGTGAAGTCAAGCGGAAGTTCACTGGCGCCGCCAAAGCCCCGTCCTTCGTTGTCATCCAGGAATGCCTTGGAGACTTTACCCTCTATCAGGGCAAGTGACTTTTCGACTTCGATCTTGTCCTGGATAATGCTCTCGTCTTTTGCTTCAAAGACTTCCTGTGTAATCACAATGCTCTGCGTCTGCTGAGGTACTTGAGTCAATATAAGGTTGCCTTCACTTGCTCCGCCAAAATAACGTTCCAGTACACATGTACTCGGAATAAGATATACCTTCGCATCATTGATCAAAAGTGTCTGTTTGTATTTTTGATACAGTTTTTCGAGGTTTGGCTCATCTGTATTATTAGAGATATAGACCAGCTCATTAGCAAAAAGAGGTGCCAGGTAAACAAGAACTATAAAAAGATGTCTCATTGAAAGACATCCTTGTCTGAAAACCATAGGATCCATGAACGTTCTTTGATGTCGCCAACATCAATCAAGCCGTCATTCTTAAGATGGTAATATTCGTAGACGACTGAGATCTTCCCCTCTCTTGCCGCATCGATATAGGGCTGGGGGATGATGATTTTGTAGGACTGTGTTCCCGGTCCGATTCCATCCTGGTCTGCTTTATCGAGTGCGAGAACACCGTAAAGTTCCTCTTTCTTGCCAGGTACTTTTACCTTGACATGTCTGGCTCCATGATGCAGTGCAAGTTTATAGGCTTTTGGCAGCTCTTTGTCACGCATCTCTAAAGAGTTGTAACGGGTGGAACTTTGAAAAGGCGAGCTAAACTCGCCCTGGAGTCTGAAACTGCCATCACGTGCGGTGATAATGATGTTCCGGTCTTCTATCTTACCCTGAGAGATTGTTCTGTTGTAGGTCGTTGTCGAACATCCGCTGAAAATGAAGAGCATGAAGCTTAAAAGTAAAAGTGATCGCATCGGATTCCTTTGGTGATATTGATAACATGAAGAGTAATTATAGCCTTTGTTGGTTGTGCTTTGCTGAAGTTTGATGGGACATCTTCTGAAACTTTTCCCATATGATTCGAATAACTATATATGTTATGATAACAGCAAACAACCAAAGAGAGAAGCAATGTTCTATCATAACCATTCTGTCGAATCTGTGTTTGAACAGCTTGAAACGTCAAAGAATGGGCTTTCTGCTACAGATGTCAAGAAACGTTTACATCGTTATGGTGAAAACACACTTCCGGAAGCCCAAAAACACTCTTTTTACAAAATACTTTTTGACCAGTTTAAAAGTCCTATTATTTACATCCTGCTTATCGCTGCAATAGTCTCTTTGATGATTAAAGAGTTTACGGATGCCTATTTTATATTTGCCGTACTCATAGTCAATGCCATGATCGGGACCTATCAGGAGTATAGTGCGGCACAAAAGGCTGATTCACTTAAACATATCGTCAAGACCTATGCGGATGTGATTCGTGAAGGTGTAAGAGAACGGATTCCAAGCAGTCACCTTACGCTGGGGGACCTGGTCATTTTGGAATCAGGGTCTCAGGTGCCGGCTGATCTTCGTTTGATAGATACCAAAGAGCTTTTTGTCAACGAATCATTACTGACCGGGGAGTCCATTGATGTTCATAAAGATGCAGCATTTATCAGTGCTGACGAAGAACTTCCTGTCGCAGACCGCATCAATATGGCTTATGCCGGTTCTTTTGTCTCAAAAGGAAGGGCAAAAGGAGTCGTGACTGCCATAGGCCTTGACACAGAGATCGGAAAAGTGGCGGAACTACTGGCCGAGGCAGAGGATAAAAAAGCTCCGTTGGTCATCCGTATGGAACGTTTCAGCCTCAATATAGCCAAGATCATAGCCGTTGTCGCCCTTTTGATCATGGGACTGGGTGTCTATCAGAACATAGAAGTGGGCAAGCTTTTCTTTCTTATTGTTGCCCTTGCTGTTTCATCCATTCCCGAAGGCCTTCCTGTTGCGATTACAGTGGCATTGAGTGCAGCCAGCAGTGTAATGAGCCGCCGTAATGTGATTGTACGAGAACTCTCTTCAATCGAAGGACTGGGTTCATGTACGATGATAGCCAGTGACAAGACCGGTACCCTGACACAAAACAGCTTGAGCGTCAAGGCGTTTGTTACACCCGAAAAAGCCTTTTCAGAGCAGGAAGAGGTACACAGAGAGATACCGCTTTGTGCGATACGGTGTAATGAAGCGGTTATCAAAGAGAGTGAGGGAGAACCTATATTTTTGGGCGATCAGGTTGATATCGCCTTAACCCGGTATGCCATCTCTCTTGATGAGAGGATGTCTGTTTTACGTACGACGGATGGGTTGGTCGCCGAACTTCCCTATGAGCCTGCCAATGGTTATGCCGTGAGTGTCTATCAAGAGGCCTCGGTTTTCCACCATTATCTCAAAGGCTCGGCCGAAGCCGTTTTACAACAGTGCAGTATGGATGAGCCAGCAAAACATGCAGTATTTGAACAGGTCAATGATTGGGCGTCCAAGGGGTACCGTATTATCGCCTTGGCTAGCAAGAGCAACCAATCCAGACATATTGAGAAGAAAGGGTATACATATCTGGGTTTTGCCGCGATTATCGATCCGCTTCGATCAGGTGTTGTCGAAGCGGTGAAGAGTGCTCAGGAAGCGGGGATAACGATTGCGATGGTAACGGGGGATCATCCGGATACAGCGTACCATATTGCAAAAGAGTTGGGAATTGCAATCGATAAAGAAGAGGTGATGAGCGGTAAAGAGATAGAACTTTGGCTGGAACATGGTGCCAATGCCAAAGAGATAGCGCATAAAAGAGTATTCGCACGTGTGTCACCTGAACATAAACAGCGTATTGTAACGGCTTTTCAGTCTTTGGGACACTTTATCGCTGTGACCGGAGACGGTGTAAATGATGCCCCTGCGCTGAAATATGCCAATATCGGTATCGCCATGGGTAAGAGTGGTACGGATGTCGCACGCGAATCAAGTAACCTGATTCTGACAGATGACTCCTTTAGTTCCATCGTCAACGGTATTGAAGAGGGGCGTATCGCCTATGACAATATCCGTAAAGTGATCCATCTGCTTATTTCTACAGGGTTTGCGGAGATCGTTCTGATCATCTTGTCCATGGTCTTTGTCCTGCCGGTTCCACTTTTACCGGTACAATTGCTTTGGCTGAACCTTGTCACAAACGGTATCCAGGATGTCGCATTGGGTCTGGAGAGGGGGGAACCGGATGTACTCAAGCGCCGTCCGCGGGATCCGAAAGAACGTATTTTCAATCAGGCTATGATCAGCCGTGTTGTCACGGGTGGCCTCTACATGGGAGTGATGGCCTTTGGGGTCTTTTATTGGGTGTTGTCCCTGGGGTATGATGAAGCATCGGCACGGAATATCACATTGTTGCTGATGGTACTGTTTGAGAACATGCATGTTTTTAACTCACGCTCTGAAAAGTATTCGATCTTTGTCATCGAACATCGTCGTAATCTTCTCTTGCTTCTCTCAGTAGTCTTCACACAGCTCATCCATATGGCATCGCTGTATCTACCCTTTATGCAAAATATCTTGCAGCTTCAACCGGTCACCTTTAAAGAGTGGGCGATTTTGTTATTGATAGCATTGGGACTGGTCGTTGTGATGGAGGTCGAAAAAAGACTGGCAAAACGCTAAAGTCGTTTTTCGAGTTCGACGACCACCTGGTGCATCTTAAGTAGAGAATCGGGATTAAGGGAGATGGAATCGATCCCGTTTTGTACAAGGAACTCTGTCATTTCGGGATAGTCAGAAGGTGCCTGGCCGCAGATACCGATGTATTTGTCCTCTTTTTTACAAGCATCGATAGCCATCTTGATCATACGCTTGACCGCTTCATTGCGCTCATCAAAGACATGGGCTATCAGGTCGCTTCCCCGATCGACACCCAGGGTCAATTGTGTCAGATCGTTCGAGCCGATACTGTAGCCGTCAAAGATCTTTAAAAACTCATCGGCGAGGATAACGTTGGCGGGTATCTCACACATGGCATAGACTTCAAGACCGTTTACTCCTTGTTTTAATCCCTGTTGTTGCATGATCTCGATGACATTTTTTCCTTCCTGGGGTGTCCGTACGAACGGCAGCATGATGATGAGGTTCGTAAGCCCCATGTCATCACGTACATGTTTAAGCGCCTCACATTCCCAGATAAAGGCTTCCTGATACCCCTTGGAGTAATAGCGGCTTGCACCCCGGTATCCGATCATCGGGTTCTCCTCATCCACTTCGTAGGCCTCACCGCCAAGCATATGTTTGTATTCGTTTGATTTGAAATCAGAGGTACGAACGATAACAGGTCTGGGATAAAAGGCAGCAGCGATGGTAGCGACCCCTTTTGAGAGCTCTTCGATAAAGAATGCTTTCGGGTTATCATATGCTTTGAAAAGCGTTTCGATCTTGGCTTGGTCACTAACCCTGTTTCCCTTGTAAAGATCGATCAGGGCATTGGGGTGTGCTTTGATCTCGTTATTAATAATAAACTCCATGCGGGCAAGTCCGACGCCATTGTTCGGAAGTCGTGAAAGAGCAAAGGCCTTTTTCGGATCCCCCACATTCATGTAGAGGTGTGTCTTTGGCTCGGGAAGGGCCCCGAGATCGAGTCTTTCAATACGATGTTTATGTATACCTTCATACACATGGCCTGTATCCCCTTCAGCGCAGCTTACAGTAACGTCCATCCCGTCTCGCAGCAGTTCAGTGGCTTTGACACTTCCTACAATTGCAGGGACCCCGATCTCTCTGGCAACAATCGCTGCATGGCAGGTGCGTCCCCCACGGTTCGTGACAACAGCAGCAGCTTTTTTCATCACCGGTTCCCAGTCGGGGTCCGTGTTTTCTGCGACCAAGATATCACCTTTTTCAAAGTATTCGAACTCAGATTTGTCCGCTATGAGTTTTACCCTGCCTGAAGCGATTTTCTCACCGACAGCAGTCCCGCTGAGCAGTCTGTTTTTTGCTTCATCCGATATGAAGTGATAGCTCTCAATCTTAAGTATATCATCCTGGTTTTTTTTACTGTGAACCGTCTCCGGACGGGCTTGAACGATATAGATTTTCCCATCCTGACCATCTTTTGCCCATTCGATATCCATTGGGGTGGGACGAGCGGCTTTGGCACTGTAGTGCTCTTCTATAACACGGCCATAGCGGGCGAGTGCTATGATCTCTTTGTCACTAAGACTGTATCGTTGTTGGTCTTGTAGAAGTGTATTTGTGTTCACTGTTCTTGAAGGATTATTCGGATCATACACCATTGTCAGGGCTTTGCTCCCGAGTTCACGTTTCAAGATTGTAGAAAAACCTTTGTTCAGGGTCGGTTTGAAGACCGAAAACTCATCGGGGTTGGTGGTGCCTCCGACGATGTTCTCACCCAGCCCCCAGATGGAGTTGATGACAATGAGTCGGTCTGATCCCGTATCCGGATCGATGGTGAACATGACACCGCTGCTTGCTTTGTCGCTGCGTACCATCTTTTGGACACCGGCACAAAGTGCGATTTTTGAGTGGCCAAAACCATGACTCTGGCGATAACTGATAGCCCGGTCGGTAAAGAGGGAGGAAAAACATCTCTGGATGTGCTCAACGACCTCTTCTTCGCCGCAGATATTTAAAAAGCTCTCCTGTTGTCCGGCAAAACTGGCATCAGGAAGGTCTTCTGCTGTTGCGGATGAACGTATGGCCACATCAAGTTTATCGGAGTTGTAGAAGCTACCAAGCCGTTTATAGGCCTCTTTTATCTCTTCTGAAAGGGCCTGAGGCATAGGGGCTTTCATAATTGTATTGCGAAGCTGATTGCCGGTAGCAGCGAGTTGTGTCATATCTGTCACATCAACAGAAGCAGTCAGGTCTTCGACAAGGGTATCAAGACCGGCTTCTTTAAGAAAGAAGAAAAAAGCCTCACTGGTCGTGGCAAAACCAAAGGGAACAGCGACGCCTTTGGCCTGAAGGTTTTGGTACATTTCTCCTAGACTGGCATTTTTCCCACCAATAAGGGAAACATCAGCATTGGTAATCTCATCAAAAAAACGGATATATTTGAGTTTCATTATCATCCCTTTTGCACTAGATTATCAATGATACTCCATAAAATCTTACAGGAAATATAAATTCTCAGGTGTCTAAACTAATTAAAAATCAATTTTTTCGTATAGTTAATTCTTATTTTATTTAAAGGGATGTATCATGGATATTAGAAGAAATATCACAATAATGTGTCACCTGTTCGGGTGATGTATTGTTATTGGTTTTGTACTATAGTTGTGATAATAAAATATAGAGAGCAGGAGTGTCCAAGATGAAAACGGAAATAAAATATAGACTGATAAGTCTTATAGTAGTGTGTTCAACTGCTGTTTTTATAGGATGTAGCGGAAGTGGCGGGGGTGATACCACTAATGTAGATCCTTGTGATGTTCCTATTGAAGCTTCTTTAAATACACAGGATCGTATTGGTGGTGCCGTGACAAATGTGCAACTTGTCCAAAATGATGGTGTGGAGTGGACATTTTTTAATATAGCCAATGAACTTCGTGTCACTCAGGTAGATATGAACAAGACACAAGCATATGGCATAGAAGTCGAAGGCTTTATCCAAGACATTGAGATCGTCGATAATGTAGACGGTAATCGTTATGCACTTCTTGCAATGGGAAGCAGTGGTATATCAGCTGTTAATATCACCAATCCTGCCGGTATGTCACTGGTGGCAAGTGCCAAGGTGAACTATGAACAAACAGGTATTACTTTTACCGATGGCGGCGGTACAATCTGGCCTGACAATAATATTTCTGGAAGCAGTGGGCCAATCACTTCTATTGCTGTGTATGATGATAGCACGGGTACCTTACAACTTTTGATCGGTGATAAGGCTTATGGTCTGCATAAAACAGCATTGAACAATCTTTTTGATACGGTTGATGGCCGTGAAGAAGATGGGACGCTTAAGATCGATAAAGAAGCCTATACCTTGCAGTATGCCGGTGAAAACCCTTGGGGTGGTCCAGAAAGTCTAAAACTATACGGCGGAAAACTGTTTGTTGCGCAAGGGTTCCTTGGAATGGGGATCTATGATCCGCAGACCCTTGGTAAAGTCGGTGCTTATAGTCTCTATACCGATGCCACAGGTGACAATGGTGGTGAGGACTGGTTTATCAACATGAATGTTGCTGATGAAGTACAGGGTGCGGATTATCTGGATGCATGTACCGGTATGCCAAACTATAATCAGGCCAGTTATGAGATTCAGGAAGTCTGGCACAATCCGGATGTCAATATATCAGAAGTTTCGACACCATGGGCTGATTTTGATCGCTATGGAAAGTTCTATTACAATGCAAGAAAGATTGATATTGCACCATCAGACGACATTAACGTCAAAACGATCGCGTATATTGCTTATAGTCTAGGCGGTATTGTGGCCGTTGATGTGACCGGTTTTGATACGGCGACAGCACGTGATGAGAACTGTACGAACAATGGAGGCTTCCTAACAGGTAAATACCTTGGCTATGCGCCTGCGGTTCCTGCACATGGACCAGATGAGATAACAGGAGAACAAGCAGAAAGCCTTTATCCATATTTTGGAGCAGGAATGTTGAAAGAGGCGGGTGTCATTGATGTCAAGGTCGATACTGTAAATAACAATGTATATTACTCAGATCATTTTGCCGGTCTGCTTGTCATGAAGGAAGCGTCACATCCATGGCAATATTGGCATGGCAATGGCCTGACGTATAACAATGATACGCATCCACCTCTAGGCGACCATTGGCCGGATTATGAGTTTGTCACCTCCTATGATATGACACCGGTGCTTTTAGGTGAAGAGTCTGTACCGGCGTATATCCTTGAGTCCCCGATTCTTTTGAAAACAGGTGAGCTTAGCGGTCATGGTAATGAGTTTGCCTTATCAGATAGCTTTACGCCTTCTGAGACGGGTCAGGTGGACCTTGTTATCTCTGCGGGAGGTGGAGGTCTTAGTTTTATTGACCTGAATATTGTTTCTGAAAACCAGGAAGAGAATTCATTTGATGTACCGGTTCATATCGCCACTACGGATGAGGTGGGTGCTGCTGAAGATGGTTCACCGACAGCAGAGATCAATATCGGTCATGCTGCTGGTGTGACTTCACATGATGACCTTCTCTTTCTTGCTGACGGGCCGCATGGTATGACAGTATGGAACATAGCAGACAGTGAATGTACGCCAACGGATGAGGTGCATGTCGTAGCGAACTCACTACAAAGTGAATATCCGGTCGGAGTAATAAATCCGACTCCGCATGCCCATGATGTCATTCTTGACGGATCAAACAATACTGCTCTTGTGATGTCTCAAAGTCGCGGTGTACGCCGTGTCAATCTTTCTACAGGTTCTGTAGGAAATCCTGTATTACTTTATCCAAAGGATACGGACATCTTTGAACATAATAAAGATGAAGGTAATGTCGTTGAGTTTTTAAGTATGCAAGACCATGCTTATGACGTGGCTATAAAAGGGACATTGGCTTTTACAGCAGATGGAAGTAATGGTCTGACAGTCTATGATCTAAGCAAAGACCCGACGGATCCGACTAGCGGATATGTGGTCAGTAATGTGGGAGGAGACACAGACTCAAAACCTCCTCTGGGTCAAGCCTCTGGAGTTGTTCTTTGGAATAATGCTGCTACGGCAAAAACCTATGCTTTTGTTGCTGCGGGAAGCCGTGGTATTGGAGTCGTTGATGTTACTGATGCCAAGAACATGATTCTTATCAAAGTATTTGAACCGATCAAAATCGATGAGTTGGAAGGTCACGTTGGCGAGGCCGATGGTAAGAGTGTTGATGTCAAGGTTGTTGATGATCATGCGTTCTTCACTTATGACAGTTTTGGTGTCGTAGCTTATCGTATCGCTGATCTGATCGCACCTTTACCTGACGGTATGGATCCGACTAATATCTGGGATCCGGGTGAAGTTGGTGAGCGTCCGGAAGCTGTGGCACGTTTTAAACTGCAAGACCCAGCATGGTTCGGTAGTGAAGAACTTTCGGAATTGAGCGGTGGTGCTGTCGGAATGGATGTTCTTCGTGTCAATGGAAAAAATCTGTTCTATATTGCCTATGGTGATGCGGGAGTCATTAAAATAGATTGGACAAATCCGGCGAATCCGCTATTATTACAACATGCTAATACGGTTGGCTTTGCATCGGATGTGACAGTTGTCAACGGACGTGCTTATGTGGCAGATGGTGCTGGAGGACTTGCACTGTTTAAATAGATCATCAGACTTTTTCAAGGAAGTGTGCTGGGATAAAAAGGGAGGTAGTATGCGTATTGTTATCGTTGGCGGTGGGATAGCGGCCGCTTATCTGGCAAACGCATTTAAAGAACGTGCTCCCGAACATGATATCCTTATTGTCTCGAAAGAGCCAAATCCTCCCTATGACCGTATCCACCTCTGTTCTTTGGTCAATGGAACCGCCAACATCTCAGATATTGCTCTCAAACTTCCTACCGATGTCAAACTTGAGCTTGATGCGGAAGTCATTGAAATCGACAAATCGGCAAAACGTGTTTATACCGCTACATCAAGCTTTGCTTATGACACCCTTGTCATCGCCACCGGTTCGAAACCCCGAACACTCTTTGGTATTGAAGGGGTTAAAAATGCCAGGACCTTCAGAAGTGCTGCGGATAGTGAATGTATAGCCGAGTGCAGCAGCGGGAAAAATGTGGTGATGATGGGTGTAGGCCCTATCGGTCTGGAGCTTTTGGATACCTTGAGTACATTAAAGGGACCCAAAAAGATCTATCTTGTCTCTCGCGGCAGGCATCTTTATGACAAGGCGATGACACCTGCGGCGGTAGAGATGATGAAAGGTATCTATGAAGAGACTGATTCGCGGGTAGAGATACTGCTTGAAGATGAGATCATTGACAAGACGATAGAAAACAATGAACTCACAAGAATCGTGATGAAGTCACGTGTGATAGAAGATCCTTTTTTGATATTCGGTGTGGGTATCTCACCCAGTGCCGAGCTTGCCAAAGGTTCTTTGGAGATTGATAAAGGGATCCTTGTCAATAAGCACATGCAGACGTCTGATCCAAGTGTGTATGCCGTTGGTGAAGTGGCACAGATGCCAGATGGCTTCATCGCAGGAAGAGTCAGAGAGTGTACCCTGCAGGCAGATGCGGCTATAGCTTCGATTTTAAATGAAGAAGATGAGGGCTTTCATGAGTTTGTGACTGTTGATGGACTGAAGGTCGGCAGTTTTCTGCTTGCCGATGTGACATCAACACACTATAAGCCAAAAGACTCTGCAAATGAGGATATCGTCATCACATCTAAAAGTGATAAGCGTTCTGATCATTACATTATCAACAATGATCGTCTGGTACGGTTCATCGGGATAAATACCAATATCGATGTCATGATGCTCAAGAAGATGATGGAAACAGATGAAAAGGTCGATGCTTCCTATTTTTACTCCAACCGTCTGGTTAGTGAACGGGGCAAGTTGATCTGTAGCTGTGCCAGTGCCTACTCGAATGACCTTGTCGGTATTATCGAGGAAAACTGTATTGAGAGTTTTGCCGAGCTCAAACCTTTTAGCGAAGCGGGGCGGGTCTGTGGACGGTGTAAAAAAGATGTGATAGCGTTAATCGCTGAGACCCCCGTCGATCCGGAAAAAGCCGCACAGATTAGAGCAGAACGCGAAGTCGCAGAAAAAGAAGCCGAAATGGCTCTTGTCAGACGCCGTATTGAAAAATACAATAGTCTGCATCCAACGAACCAGATCGATGAGAGCAATCTAGAAGAGGCGATGAAGGCTTTCGATATGAACCAGGACTATAATAAATGGGTCTCTATGATCACTGCCAATATGCGTCTTCATCCGGATTATGAACCTCTGGTCAGCGAAGGTGTCGCTCAATTGAACAAGATACCGATCATCTGGTTGGAACTGGCGGATTGTACCGGCAACTCTGAAGGGTTTATAAAGTCTGCCCATCCAAAAGTAGACGACCTTATCCTGCAATATATCTCACTGGATTATCATGAACTGCTAATGGCAGCATCAGCAGAGCAATCAGAGACAGTACTTGATGATATCATCAAAAACGATGCCGGAAGATATATTCTGATGATCGAGGGTGCTGTTCCCCTGGGTATGGAAGGAAAATTCCTGCGTATCGGACCTAAAGGCGAGACGGGTTATGATTTGCTCAGACGTGTCAGCAAGAATGCTGCAGCTGTACTTTCGATCGGCTCATGTGCTTTTGACGGGGGTGTCGTCGCTGCCGAGCCAAACCCTACCGGTGCGGTCGGTGTCTCCGAAGCTTTGGGAAGAGACGATATTATCAACTTGCCTGGATGCCCGGTCAATCCGATCAATATCGTAGGGACACTGCTTCATTATGTCATGTTTGAAGAGATGCCCAGACTCGATGAAAAAAACCGTCCCGAATGGGCTTACGGGTACAGGGTCCATGATAACTGTGAACGCCGCGGCCATTATGAACTTGACGAGTTTGTCCTGGAGTGGGGGGATGAAGGTGCCAAAAAAGGGTGGTGCCTTTTCAAGATGGGCTGCAAGGGCCCCTATGCGGACCTAAACTGTTCAATGGTAAAGTTCAATGAAGGCACAAGCTGGCCTGTTCAGGCAGGTCATGGCTGTTTTGGCTGTGGATTGGGTAAGATCGCCTTTGATCATCTAGCCAATAACCGAGAAGTGGATGATGAGACAAAAACAATTCTGGAAGAGGCAAGAAAAAAGCATGGCAAATAAGAAGATTGTAATTGATCCGATTACGCGAATCGAAGGGCATTTACGCATCGAAGTCGAAGTCGACGAGGACAATGTCGTCACTGAAGCCTGGGCTTCGGGTCAGCTCTTCAGAGGCATAGAGACGATACTCAAAGGACGTGACCCCCGGGATGCCGGACTTATCGCGCAGAGGATCTGCGGGGTCTGTACCAATGTACATTACCGTGCTTCCATCAGTGCCGTTGAGGATGCTTACAATATTGCTTTACCAAAGAATGCGGAGATCATACGGAACCTGGTAACGCTCGCGCTCTTTGTACAGGATCATCTCATCCACTATTATCATCTGCACTCTCTGGATTATGTTGATGTACTCAGCGCACTTGAGGCAGATCCGGCGCAGGCAGTAATGGTGGCAAAAAACTATCATGATCATCCATTCCATAATTCGCAAGAGCACCTCGCTGCGGTCAAGGAAAAACTGAGCACTTTCGTCAAAGCCGGCAGACTCGGACTCTTTGCCAACGGTTACTGGGGACACAGTGCTTACAAGTTTTCTGCGGAAGAGAATCTTATCCATATGAGCCATTATCTCGAAGCCCTGAACATTCAGCGTGAACTGAGCAAGGCGGTAGCTATCTTTGCCGGAAAGACGCCGCACCCTCAAAATCTTGTCGTAGGTGGAGTGACGAGTGTAGCCGACATGCTTAATCCCCAGCGTCTTAATGATTTTATGTTTATCATCAAAGAGACACGCGATTTCATAGAGCGTGCCTATATCCCTGATACAAAGATGACAGTAAACGCTTATAAAGAGGAGATAAAGTCCGGAGAGGGACGTGGCAGCGGAAACTTTTTGGCTGTCGGCGGGTACTCTTTTTCACAGCATAAGAAGTTATTTGAAGGTGGCGTTGTCACTGCTCATAACTTTGAGAATATCGAGGCCTTTGATGATCATCATATTACAGAGGAGGCCTCACGATCATGGTATAGGGATGAGGGGGCTGTCTCTCCGTATGAAGGAACGACAGAGCCTTTTTATACGGACCTGAATGAAGACGGTACGTTGAAGACAGAGGGCAAATACTCCTGGGTAAAGGCCCCTCGCTATAAAGACAAACCGATGGAGGTCGGACCGGTTGCACGTATGATCATCGGTTATCTCAAAGACTCCCAGGTGATAAAGCCTTATATGCAGCGCTTTATGGATGTTACAGGGTTGGAGCTAATCGACTTCTCAAGTACGGTCGGACGCAATGCTGCCAGGGCCGTAGAAGCACAGATCTGTTGTGACTATATCTTTGATTTCTGTAATGACCTGATCGAGAATATCAAATATTATGACGAAGAGACCTGGACAAAATATCTTTTCGATGAACTTCCTCTTGAAGCAAGGGGTAGAGGCATATTTGAAGTACCGCGCGGTGTACTTTCACATTTTATCCGTATCGAAGATGCCAGGATTGCTAATTATCAGGCGGTTGTACCGACCACATGGAATGCCTCACCCAAAGATGCACGGGGGATAAGAGGGCCATATGAGGAGTCCCTTATAGGTATCCGGCTTGAAGACACGTCCGCCCCATTGGAAGTCTTGCGTGTGGTGCATTCGTTCGATCCTTGTCTTGCCTGTGCGGTGCATGTCGTAGATATGAAGGGACATTCTCTAGCAGAGTACAAAATCAACCCTGTCTGCAGTGTGTGATGTTTGCAGATGTTTCCAAACAGTTAAATTTTTTTTTATTTGAAGTGTGATAGAGTGACCTATAAGCATTTATAATAAGGGGGTCATAATGAACGGTTTTGATGCACTTTATTCAAAAGCCAAGGAACGTATCAGGGTATTGTCGTCCCTTCCCGCGACGAAAGAAGAGTCGATAGAACATATGCTCGAAAGCCGTGGAATAGATCGGCGTGAGTTTATGAAATGGGCGGCAGGTATCACGACCATGCTTGCTTTACCTTCCCAGTTTACGCCCCTGTTCGCAGATGCTGCCAAACTGGCAGACCGTATTCCTCTTATCTGGCTGCATATGGCTGAATGTACCGGGTGCAGTGAATCACTTATCCGCTCTGACGCTCCAACGGTCGACTCTCTTATCTTTGACTATATCTCCTTGGAATACCATGAGACCCTGATGGCAGCATCCGGCTGGCAGGCAGAAGAGAACCTTGAGACGGCTCTGAAAAAGCATGCAGGCCATTATATCCTTTTGGTCGAAGGGGGTGTTCCGACAGCGATGGACGGTCTTTATCTGACTTTGGGTGCCCATGCGACGACCGGACTGAGTATGGTGCAAAAAGCGGCCAAGGATGCGGCAGCGATCTTTTCCATCGGTACCTGTGCAAGTTTTGGAGGTATTCAGGCAGCTGCACCGAACCCGACTGGAGCAAAAGGTGTGGACAAGGTTGTTAGCCAGCCGGTGATTAATGTACCCGGCTGTCCTCCGAGTGCGAAAAATATTGTCGGTACCCTGATGCACTTCCTTCTGTTTGGCACGCTTCCGGCACTTGACCTGTATAGCCGACCGAAATGGGCGTATGGAAACCGTATTCATGACTTATGTGAACGTCGCGGGCATTTTGATGCAGGAGAGTTCGTAGAACACTTCGGTGATAACGGTGCAAAAGACGGATGGTGTCTCTATAAACAGGGGTGTAAAGGTCCTTATACCTTCAATAACTGTTCGACCGAGCGTTTCAATCAGCATGTCAACTGGCCTATCGGTGCAGGGCATGGTTGTATGGGGTGCAGTGAACCGAACTTCTGGGATACGATGGGACCGTTGGAAAAGCCACTGGAGTCACATCTTGTCATGGGCCTTAACAGCACGGTTGACAAGATCGGTACGACACTGTTGACGGCGACTGTCGTCGGAATCGGTGCTCATGCCGTTGCAAGTATATTCATGAACAAGAAAGAGCAGAAGGAGGCTGATGATGGCCAGTAAGAGAGTTGTGATCGATCCGATAACAAGAATTGAAGGCCATCTTCGTATCGAGGTCGAAGTGGATGAGAACAATGTCGTACAAAAAGCCTACTCCTCTTCAACTCTCTGGCGGGGGATAGAATTGATCCTCAAAGGTCGTGATCCTCGTGACGCCGGTCTTATGGCTCAGCGCATCTGCGGTGTATGTACCTATTCTCATTACAAAGCCGGTGTTGAAGCGGTCGAGAACGCCTTGGGCGTTGAACCGCCTTATAATGCAAAACTTGTGCGTTCATTGCTCAATGAATCGCTTTATATGCATGACCATGTCGTTCATTTCTATCATCTGCATGGGCTTGACTGGGTGGATGTCGTTTCTGCTTTGAGTGCCGATCCCAAGAAAGCATCTGAACTGGCCTTTAAATATACAGACTTGCCTATTGCTACGGGTGCCGATGAATTGACGGCTGTGCAGCGTCGTGTCAAGGGTTTTGTTGATAAGGGGCAACTCGGGCCATTTGCCAATGCCTATTGGGGAAACAAGACCTATAAGTTCTCACCTGAACAAAACTTGATCGCACTGTCGCATTACCTGAAAGCTCTCGAAGTACAGCGTACAGCCGCTCAGATGTTTGCCATATTCGGAGCAAAACAGCCTCATCCGCAAAGTCTGGTCGTCGGGGGTATTACCAGTGTCCGTGACATGTTGAGCCCGTCGAGACTCTCTGAGTGGAAAGCAAAGTATGAGATCGTCAAGGACTTTATTGACCGTGCCTATTATGCAGATATCGTGATGGCAGCGGAAGCATACGGTACGGAGGAAAGTGTCTTGGGCGGTGTGGGAGTGAAAGGCTTTCTGGCTGCTGATGCTTTCTTGCTTAATCGAACAGAGCACCTGTTTCAGGCCGGATATATTAAAGACGGTGATCTAAGCAAGGTCTATGATATCGATGATATGAAGATCGAAGAGGATGTCACGTACGCCTGGTACAAAGGTAACCGATCTCTTCAGCCGTACAACGGCGTGACCGAACCTGAATATACAGGTTTTATTGAAGGTGATACCGTTAATGGAAAAGCAAAGATTATTGATGAAAAGCATAAGTACAGCTGGGTAAAAGCACCTCGCTATGACAAGGAAGCGATGGAAGTGGGACCGCTTTCGTGTCTATTGGTCAATTATGCCCGCGGTAACGGAAAGGTCAAGGCTGAGGTCAATAACTTTTTGGAACGTACGGGACTTCCGGTCGGAGCACTTTTTACGACGTTGGGACGTACGGCTGCCCGTATGCTGCAGACCAAGCTTATCTCGGATAACGCCATCATCACCTTTAACTCATTGGTAGAAAACATCAAGACGGATGAGAGTACCTATACACGGTTTGAGATCGATCCGGAGAAAGAGTATCAAGGGCGTTTCATCGGTGAAGTCCCGCGTGGTACATTAAGCCATTGGGTACGCATTAAAAAGGGTGTGATCGAGAATTATCAGGCTGTTGTACCTACGACCTGGAATGCCGGTCCGATGGATGCGAACGGTGTTATCGGTCCGTATGAAGCCTCATTGGTCGGGCTCAAACTTGAAGACCCGATGAAACCTTTGGAAGTCTTGCGGGTTATTCATTCGTTTGATCCCTGTATGTCATGTTCTGTCCATGTTATGGATGTCAAAGGAACGGAGATCAGCGAATTCAAAGTAAATCCTTTAGGCAGTGGAGCAGCCTGTTAGGCAGGCATGTCCTGTATACTGAACAATCATGATAATGAAGATGCTTAGGAGTGAAAAATGAAAGACTCGGAATATGAAGCGGTAGATCATGTGGAGTTTGTCTATAGCAGTACCAACCGTATATTGCACTGGGTGAGGGCGGCGATGATCACGGGATTGGCGATTACAGGGTTTTACATTGCCAAGCCTTTTCTTGCTGCAGGGAATTCAAGTGACCAGTTGATCTTTGGAGAATGGGTCTATTGGCACCTTATTTTCGGATTTGTTCTGATCGCAGGGGCTCTGCTTAGAATCTATCTGTTCTTTTTTGGGACCAACAGTACGGGTGAACTGCTTTCACTTAAGGATGTTTCCAGTCTGCATTCATGGAAGATAGCCTTGAAATCCTATTTTTTCATTGGTGAATTGAATAAAAAAGGGATGTATGGCCCCTTGCACTTTATGTCATATTTTATGATCATGGTGTTTATCATTATGGCTTCCGTCACAGGACTTATACTCTATGCACATACCTACCATCAGGGACTTGGAGGATTGATATATGAGCCGATGCGTGTTCTTGAATACTGGATGGGAGGATTGGCGAATGTACGTCTGTATCATCATATCACGATGTGGGGCTTTTTGATTTTTATCCCTATTCATATCTATATGGTCATCTGGTCGGCGATACGGTTTAGACATGCTGCACTGGATGTGATGTTTACAGGGTATGACTACCATCTTATCAAAGATAAACATAACACCTATGAGGAAAAATGAAGATACTGCTTTTAGGAATCGGAAACCTTCTCTTTGGTGATGAGGGGATCGGTGTTCATTTTATCAACTATATGGGGCAAAAGTACAGCTTTGAAGGGGAACATCTCCTGGACATTGTTGATGGGGGGACGCTGGCACAACGTCTTATCCCTATCATGGTGGAATATGATGAGATCATCATTGTCGATACAATCAATGCGGCAGGGGTAGAAGCAGGAGAGGTCTATTTTTTTGATTTTGATACTATCCCTGATGCCGTAGATTGGCAGGGAAGTGCCCATGAGGTCGAGATGCTTCAGACACTGCATATGATGGACCTGGCCGGGGATCGTCCTAAAACGATGATCATGGGCGTGGTCCCGACTGTTATCGAAGCAACGGAGTTTTCTCTTTCTGCCGGAGTGCTTGAAGCTGTTCCTTTAATGGAAAAGACTTTATTGGACTATTTAAAAACTTTAGGTGTTGATTCAGCCCATAAGAGTGATCTTACAATTCACTCTGTCCTTCCTTATTCATTCAAGTCTGCCGATGCGTATAGCGTTTAAATTCCAATATCTCCATGATAACGGCCTTTTCGCACGTCTTCTTGAACGTGTGAGAGAGAAATCCGATTTGGTGCTCAGTCTCTATGAGGAAATGTCCTATCATGTTATCGAGGCTTCAGGTGATCAGGGTGAGCTGGAAAGATTGGCCGAGCTTATTTCATCGCTTATCCCCCAATCACTTTTCCTTCTTGAACATCACATTGAAGAGCTTGATGAAGAGGGTGAGGGTAAGCCTTTGGTGAAGAAGAGTCATGCAGTCCCTTACTGCCCTGAATGTCAAAACAGGATCATAAGGACGTATGATCCTTTTGAAACCTGTAATGTCTGTGGGTTTAGTGAGTCCGAAATGAGTTTGAAACAGCTGAATACGGTATTGAAGACAGATTTTAAAAGTGCTAAAGAGCTGTTTGTATATGCGGCCCAGCGGCTTATCGATGATAAGAAGCTTCAATTGATGACATATAACGGGATCCGGACATTTTCACTTTTAAACAGCGGTGAACAGAATGATGATGGGATCATGATCTGTGACCCCTCAGAATTGTCAGGATCTTTTCTGATTACGCAAGATGAGCTTGATACCTTGATGATGATTGAAAAGCCCTCAATGCGTCTAAAGCCAAAACTGACCTTTAGAGCAGAAAATGATCTGCAACGAGCTTTTTATCCGGTTTTTTTCGCAGATGACAAGATCACACTGGCATTATCCCTTGCCTTACGTGATAAAGGCCTTTTTGCCGTCTATTGTGATAAAGTTCCTTCTCTGCGGACAGCTTCTGCCCTGCAGGAGCATGTCATTATCGATGCGGGAAGGGATATGCTGCCCTGGCAGCATCACATGAAACTCGATAGAGCCACGGTGTGCAGCTTTGAAGGCTTTACCGCTTATGGTGACGAGAATGGCGTGTTGCTGGACAAAAGGTTTATTCCTTCTGTGCCTTCTCTGGCGTTCATCTCAAAAGATGACTCTTCTAAAGAGAAAGGGCTTCATTTCGAACCCTCGCATGGGGCATTGCGGTCCGTAGTACTCGAACACGACTTAGCTACAAAGCCGCTTTGCGGGATATATTTAAGTCGTCAGCATGACTCTCAAATATGCTCCTATTCGCCCAAGATAGGGTATACAGCATTGGCTGATTTTGCCAATGAGGTTCCTGTTGAAGGTCGTGCGATGCTGGCATCGATTGCACAGATGGATGATTCAGGAAGGCGTTTGGTGGAAAACTATAAAAAAGCCCATCCGAAACTCTATGAGGCAATCGAGAATGCCAGTTTCAAGAGTGAGTTGAATCCATCAATGTTGGTTCGCTTGTGGGCGATGGCGGCACTCTTTATCGGTTTAAGCGAAGGGGGCGATATAGAAGTCGCTTGCGATGAACTCGAATCAACCGCAATCGAGTTCAATGGAAAATCGGGGCCCCGTATAGACTACAAGGTGATAAAGGATGAAAATGGCTATAAGGTAGACCCTAGACTGGCGATACGCTCAGCCATGAGCTTTAAACTCGCCGGGGTGGATGACTATTTACTGAGTTTTGGTTTCATTGATTCGCTGGCAGACTTTATAGGTCAACAGGCTGAGATGGCGGATGCAAATATTGCAATAGAGGGGGTGACACTCTGTGGCAGCCTGTTTGAAAACCGTCAGCTGTTGATGCGTGCGTATAATGCACTCAGTCCAAACTACACTATTTACAGAAACCAGAGACTGCCTATAGACGGGGCAAATATTGCTGTTGGAGCGATCACACTTGGAAGTGAATAAAAAGATCGAGATAGAGGGCATTGTCCAGGGTGTCGGTTTTCGTCCTTTTGTCTATCAGCTTGCACACCGTTATTCGCTCAGTGGGTCTGTACGCAACAGTAATGATGGTGTCCGATTGTATGTACAGGGGACGAAACTACATGTTCACGCCTTTATAGAGAGTCTGCAGAAAGAGCTTCCTTCTTTGGCACGTATAGATTCACTTGATATCAAAGATGAAAGACCTATGGACTATGACGGGTTTAGCATCATAGAAAGTGATGACAAGCAGCATCAAAGGGCATTTATCTCTCCGGATATCTCTGTGTGCCAAAACTGTCTTAAAGAGATGAAAGATCCCTCTGATCGGCGTTTCGGTTACCCGTTCATTAACTGTACGGATTGCGGCCCGCGCTACAGCATCATGCAGAGGCTGCCTTATGACCGGCCCAATACAAGCATGCAGTTTTTCACCATGTGCAAGGAGTGTGAAGCAGAATACAACAACCCATCAGAACATCGTTTCCATGCCCAGCCGATCAGCTGTTTCAATTGCGGACCGGCATTGAGGCTTCTTGACAGTAGTGCAACAGTTCTGCATTCAGGCAAAGAAGCTATGAGGATGGCGATAGAAGCTGTCAAAGAGGGAAAGATCATCGCACTTAAGGGACTCGGCGGTTTTCATTTGATCTGTGACGCCAACAACATGCAGGCAGTATCTGATTTGAGGCAACGGAAAAAGAGGCCAGCAAAGCCCTTTGCTGTGATGTTTCCTGACATTAATATGTTGAAGGCATCGGTCAATATAAGCACTCAGGAAGAAACCCTCGTCCTCTCAAAAGAGAAGCCTGTTGTCATCGTTTCCAGATCAGATGATGGCCCAGTATGTGAAGCTGTAGCCCCGGGCATCGATCGTTTAGGGGTGTTCTTGCCGTACACGCCGCTGCACTGCCTCTTGCTTGAAGGAGTCGGCAGACCAGTCGTGGCGACAAGTGCCAACGTAAGTGATGAACCGATCATCACCGAATGTGATGAGCTTATAGATAAACTGGGCAAGGTCATCGATCTAGTGCTGGATCATGATCGGGAGATTGTGAACGCCAATGACGACAGCGTGATGCAAGTGGTTTCGGGAGAAAGCTCTTTTTTACGAATGGCAAGGGGCTTTGCACCCAGAAGTGTGTCCTTGCCATTTAAGAGTGAGAAGAAGATACTTGCATTGGGTGCTCATCAAAAAGATACGATCAGCCTTGTCATTGATGACAAACTGATCATGAGCCCTCATATCGGAGATTTGAATTCGATTCAAGCTTTTGAGTATTTTGAACGTACGGTAGAGACATTTGAAAGGATCTATGATTTCCATCCCGATGTCATTGTCTGTGACAAACACCCAGACTATATGACCAGTAAGTGGGCAAAAGAGCGGCAGAACAAACATCCGGATATCGCTTTAATAGAGCTGCAACATCATTATGCACACCTTCTCGCTGTCAAGGCAGAACATAACCTTATGGGAAAAGCCCTTGGGTTTGCTTTTGACGGTACCGGTTTTGGTGATGACGGGAGTATCTGGGGTGCTGAGGTGATGGTCATAGACGAAAGGGAATATCAACGTCATCTGTCATTACAACCGTTTCGATTGTTGGGAGGCGAAAAAGCTGTGAAAGAACCCCGAAGAAGCGCTTTGTCTTTGTTGTTTGAATACCTCTCACTGGAAGAAGTCCTTGATGTGAAAAGTCCGCTCAAGGATGCGTTTATGAAAGAGGAGTTGATACTCTTGCACAGGGCCTGGGAAAAAGGACTTAACTCACCTTATGCGAGTTCAATGGGAAGGCTTTTTGATGCCGTTGCAAGTCTTTCCGGAATTATCCAGTTTTCAAGCTATGAGGGAGAGAGTGGTCTGAAGATGGAAGCCTGTGTGGACAGTTCGAATACAGGGTGTTTCGATTTTTCTATCACTGGGGAGAGGATCGAGCTGGAAGCTATGGTCCGCGAGATAGTAAACATGAAGGAGACAGGAGAGATCGTCTCGATGTTCTTCAATACTCTTGTAGAGATTATCGTACAGGTGTCGAGGCAACATCCGACTCTGCCGGTGATCTTTTCCGGGGGTGTCTTTCAGAACAAAGTACTTATGCAGAAGATAGCCCAGCGGATGCAAGAGGAAAAGCGCAGCTTCTATTTTCAAAATAAAACGCCACTAAATGACGGCGGTATCTCTTTGGGACAGGCATGGTACGCCTTGCATAATTTATGAAAGAATCAACAGGTTTAAAAATTTCTTTTGTAAAGATAACCTATAATCTAGGCATATAACGAGGAATTATTATGGAAACGGGTCTGATCATTATCTTCTGGTATGGGGTGTTACATGCATTCGGTCCGGATCACCTTACGGTTATCGCTGATTTTTCCATTGGCAAGAGCAGGAGAAAGACCCTTTTAATCACACTGCTGTTTGCAGTGGGGCATGGTATAACGCTCTTCGTCTTGGCAAAGTTGCTTCAGTCATACGAGATTCCTGAGGGCATTACTGTTTATGGCGATATGATCGCATCAGCCGTGATTGTTTTGATGGGAATATATATACTTTTCATGGTTGCTCAAGACCGTGTCCAGTTACACCGTCATGCTCATGAAGGAAAAGAGCATATCCATATATGGTTCGGAAAGACACATGATCACAAGAATGCAGTGGCGCCCCTGTCTGTCTTTTCAATGGCGGCCCTGATGGGAATAGGCGGTGTCAGAGGGATGCTGGTAACCTTAGCGATGCTCAAAAGCCAACAGATCGATTTGATGATGATCCTCGCTTTTATTCTGGGTGTCAGTACGCTTTTTTTAATCTTTGGTCTGTTAATATCTTATATCAATACAGCCTTACTGACGACAAAACGCAATGTCCGCAGGGTTTTTACCGCTGCCGGAGTGATTTCCATCGCTGTGGGAAGTCAGATGTTTTTGGCCTAGCAGAGCTTCAACAAAAGGAAAAGAGATGTGTAAAGACTGCGGTTGTTCCATTACCGAACATGAGCATACTCATACTCATGAACATTCCCATGATCATTCACACACCCATCAGGCAGCACATGACACCCTGCATCATAACCCTCAGTTAAATGACACAAAGACCGTGGCGGTTATCAAAAAAATCCTTGATAAAAACGATCATGAAGCCTCACATAATCGAGCCCATTTTGATACACACGGGGTCTTGGCGATTAACCTGATGAGCTCTCCCGGAAGCGGAAAGACGACACTCCTGGAGAAAATAGCTGATCTGGCCGGGTTTAAATTCGGTGTAATAGAGGGTGACCTTGAGACAAGTCGCGATGCAGAGCGAATCAGCGCCAAAGGGATTCCTGCTTATCAGATTCAAACAGGAAGTGCCTGTCATTTGGATGCTTTTATGGTGCACAAGGGATTGCATCAGATGCCTTTAAAAGAGCTGGATGTCTGTTTTATCGAGAACGTAGGAAATCTGGTCTGCCCGGCATCATATGATATCGGTTCCCATCTGAACATTGTCCTTGTATCTGTCCCTGAAGGGAGTGACAAAATAGAAAAATATCCGGTAATGTTCAGGCAGGCAGACCTTGTTCTTATCACGAAAACCGATTTGCTCCCTTATTTTGATTATGACATCGATCATGAAAAAGCAGAGGCACGCAAGATCAAGCCGGGAGTGGATATTCTTGAGGTGAATGTCAATGATGAAGCAAGTCTTTATAAGGTCATTGAATGGATAACGTTCAAGCGAAAGATGAGAAGCTGACATGTGTCTTTCTATTCCCTCAAAGGTCGTAAAAGTAGACAAAGAGAGTA
Source organism: Sulfurimonadaceae bacterium (assembly GCA_041546465.1). GTDB lineage: Bacteria > Campylobacterota > Campylobacteria > Campylobacterales > Sulfurimonadaceae. The sequence goes on along the minus strand of JBFEWG010000007.1, from coordinate 6,227 downwards.
ACAGGGCTACTGTTGATACGATGGGTGTACAACGTGAAGCAGGACTGGATCTGATGGAAGAAGGGGATGTGAAGATAGGAGATTACGTCCTGATCCATATCGGATTTGTGATGAATAAAATAGACGAAGAAGATGCCCTTGAATCCCTGAAGGTCTATAAAGAGATCTTTGAAAAGCTTGAAGAGGAAGAGAAAGAGAGGCTTGTTATTGAGGATGATAATTGTGAGAACAGAGGCCCTTGATGAGTCTCTTAACGCTTAACGACCTATATGACGGTTTCAGAGACCCTAGCACTATCCGGTCTCTGTCCTCAGAGATTCACCTAGAGGCTTCCAGGCTAGATGAGCCGCTTCGGATCATGGAGATATGCGGGGGGCATACCCATACGATCATGAAGTACGGGCTGCCTCAGTTGCTGCCTGAAAAGATTTCTTTCGTCCACGGACCGGGATGCCCGGTCTGCATTATGCCTAAGGAGCGTATTGACCATGCCATTGCACTTGCCGGCATGGAAGAGACGGTACTGTTGACCCTGGGTGACATGATACGTGTACCTGGTTCAATGACATCATTGGCAGCAGAGCGGGCAAAGGGTAAAGATATACGTGCTCTGTATACACCTATGGATGCACTGAAGATAGCCAAAGAGAACCCTGATAAGAAAGTCGTGTTTTTTGCGATCGGTTTTGAGACGACGACACCGATGACAGCGGCAGTTATAAAATCAGCGATCGAACAAAACATCACCAACCTTTTTTTTCATATCAACCATGTCCTCGTGCCGCCGGCAGTAGATGCTATCATGGCAGACGGGAAAGCAGAGATAGATGCTTTTATCGGTCCGTCTCATGTCAGTGTCATCACCGGGGCAAAGATCTATGCGGCTATCCCCTCTATGTATCAGACACCTGTCGTCGTATCAGGGTTTGAGCCGGTCGATGTACTGCAGGGAATTTTGATGATAGTGCGGCAAAAAATAGAAAAGAGAGCTGAACTGGAAATAGAGTATTCCCGTTCTGTCACGATGGAAGGCAACCGGAAAGCACAGGCGTTGATCTCAAAATACTTTCATACACGGGAACATTTCCGCTGGAGGGGAATAGGCGATATTGCCAACAGTGCTTTACAGCTCAGGCCGGAGTTTTCCCATCTTGATGCAGAAAGGCTTTTTTCAGGACATTTGCCTGATGAACCGATTGATGATCATAAGCTTTGTATCTGCGGGACTATCCTGAAAGGTCTGGCCAAACCAATGGACTGCAAGGTGTTTGGAACGGCCTGTACACCTAACACGCCTTTGGGAAGCTGCATGGTGAGTTCGGAAGGTGCCTGCAATGCTTATTACCGATATGCAGGAGTAATGCGATGAAGACGATCGAACTTAGTCACGGAGGTGGGGGTGAAGAGACCAATAGCCTGATCCATGATCTTTTTTATCACTATTTCAGTAACGATATCCTTATTAAGGCCGAAGATGCCGCCATCTTGCAGGTGGAGAAACAAATTGCTTTTACGACGGACAGTTATACGGTAAGTCCTGTCTTTTTTAAGGGTGGTGACATTGGCAAGATAGCAGTTGCAGGGACTGTCAATGACTTGTCTATGATGGCTGCACGACCTTTGTACCTTAGTGCTGCTTTCATGATTGAAGAAGGATTGGCTTATGATGAACTTGAACAGATTGTCAAAAGTATGGCAGAGGAACTTCAAAAGTCAGGGGCAAAGATTGTCTGCGGTGACACAAAAGTAGTACCACGTGGGAGTGTGGACAAGATTTTTATTAATACGGCCGGTATAGGAGAGATAATCGCTGAGAATATTTCTGCTCTTAACCTCAAAGAAGGTGATGTCATCATTTCATCCAGTGATATCGGTCGTCATGGAGCGACAGTATTGATGCAAAGAGAAGGCCTGGATGTCCATGCCGACTTGAAAAGTGACTGTGAAACACTTTGGCCTGCAGTCGAAGCGTTAGTTGATGGAAACATCTCTATCAGTGCGATGCGTGATGCGACACGTGGTGGTTTTTCCGCTGTTTTGAATGAATGGGCACGAAGCAGTAAGGTCTGTCTGGAGATAGAAGAGTCCGCACTTGTCATCAGAGATGAGGTACGCGGGATTTGTGAGATCTTTGGTTTTGAAGCGATGGATTTTGCCAATGAAGGGACATTTTTGTTGGCGGTCGCCCCTATGCATGCCTCGTTTGCTCTGGAAATACTGCACAGGTTTGGGTTTTGTAAGGATGCTGCAGTGATCGGGCGTGTCACGCACAAACATGAAGGCAAGGTCGTTTTGCACTCCAGTTATGGCAGCAGCCGTTTTCTTGATCTTCCAAAAGGCGAACTCTTGCCCAGGATATGTTGATGGATGATGTCGTGAAGCAAAATTCCGCAGGCGTAGCCAAGGAGAAAATATGTAGAGTGCATGGTAACGCCCATGCATGAGTATTCCATTGTCCAGGCATTGATGGAGCAGATCGAGAACATCGCTGATGAGAACAGTGCCCAAAAAGTGACGAAAGTCATTATCAAGGTCGGCATCATGAGTGGTGTCGAACCGCATCTGTTGGAGATTGCATTTGATACCTTTAAAGAGAGAACGATCTGCGAGGATTCAGTGCTGGAGATGAACATACAGCCCTTGACCCTTCGATGCAGAGGATGTGAAGTCGAGAGTGAACTGAAAAATGTCCAATACTGCTGTCCTGAATGCAATAGTCTTGATGTTGAAGTGGTAGACGGTGAAGAGATGTATCTGATGAGTCTTGAGTTGCAGCAACAGATAGAAGAACACAAGGGTTGAGTGGAGAGATATCCTAATGAAAATGCAAGTTCACATAAGCTAAAATTCCATCAATATTTCATCCCCCAAAAAGGCCCATAATGAAACGAGCTTTAATCAGTGTCAGTGATAAGACAAATATTGTCGAGTTTGCCAAATCTTTAGTCGAACAAGACTTCGAGATCATCTCTACCGGTGGTACATTCAAGATGTTGAAAGAGGCAGGTGTCTCTGCTATCGAGATTGATGAAGTAACAAAATTCCCAGAGTGCTTTGAAGGTCGTGTCAAGACTTTGAACCCTTTTGTCCATGGGGGTATTTTACACAGACGTGACAAGCAGTCTCATCTCGATCAGGCGAAAGAACTTGGTGTTGAAGCGATCGACCTGGTCTGTGTCAACCTTTATCCGTTCAAAGCGACGATCGAGAAGACAGATGATTTCGATGATATTATTGAAAATATCGATATCGGTGGTCCGGCAATGGTACGTTCAGCAGCTAAGAACTTCGATTCGGTTATGATCGTTACTGATGTAGCTGATTATTCTCTTGTCCTGGATGCCATTGCGAATGATACAAACTCGGTAGAGTTCAGACGTGATTTGATGATCAAAGCGTATGAGCATACGGCTGCTTACGATTCGATGATCGCAAACTATATGAACAAACGTTTCAATGACGGTTTCGGTGCGAAGCAGTTCATCGTCGGTGAAAAAGTGATGGATACACGTTATGGTGAAAACCCTCACCAAAAAGGTGCATTGTATGAGTTTGACAACTACTTTACGAAGAACTTCAAGACCTTGAAGGGTGAAGCATCGTTTAACAACTTAAATGATCTTAACGGCGGTGTCAAGATCGCTGCTGCCTTTGGTGATGAGAATGCAGTGTGTATCGTCAAGCACGGCAACCCGTGTGGTTTTGCTATTCGTGACAACCTTGTTGAAGCGTATGAAGAAGCATTGAAGTGCGATCCTGTCTCTGCCTTTGGCGGTGTGGTCTGTGTCAATGGTGTTGTTGATGCCGACCTGGCTGAGAAGATGAACGAGATCTTTTTGGAAGTGGTTATCGCTGGTCGTATCACAGAAGAAGCGCAGGCAGTATTTGAGAAGAAAAAACGTCTGAAGTTGTTTGAATACGGAGCGGATAGAATTGTGCTTTCAAATGATCTCCTTGACTTCAAACATGTTGATGGGGGATTTGTCTTCCAGGATGCTGACAGAGTAAAAGATGATGAAGTGAAAAATGCTAAGCTCGTATCGGAAAGAACAGCGAGTGAGCAGGAGCTTAAAGATGCTGAGATCGCATGGAAAGTCGCTTCACTGGTTAAATCGAACTGTGTCGTCTATGTCAAAGACTCTGCTATGGTGGCAGTAGGAATGGGTATGACTTCACGTGTTGATGCGAGTCAGTGTGCACTTAAAAAGGCAAAAGCAATGAACCTTGATGTCACCGGAGCGGCATTGGCATCAGAAGCTTTCTTCCCATTTAGAGACTCGATCGATGCTGCTGCAGAAGCAGGCGTTAAGACAGTCATCCAGCCGGGTGGTTCGATTCGTGATGATGAAGTCATCGAAGCGGCAAACGAACACGGTATGGCACTGTACTTCTCGGGTATCCGTCACTTTCTTCACTAAGGACAAACGAGGAAGTTTTATATCCCTTCCTCTTTGTTACCAATATGACACCAACCGTAATCTTCGAGTAATCTCTTTTTTTTAAACTTTCTATACCTGTCAGGTTTCGATATCAATAGAATAGATAAAAATCATAGCTTTATGATACCTATTGGGCTTTTGTTTACTAAATTAGTTCATAATAGTATTAGTTAAAAGAAAGGAAAAGAGAAATGATCAGATATATATTAATCGGCGTCTTCATATTTAACTCTTTGCTTCAAGCCAATGACCTTTCTTATAAATCAAAAGGTAGTCTGGATACTATCTTGTCAAAAAAAGTAACAAAGCTTAATAGTGACCTTTACTTAAACATCAACTTCCTTACCGCATTGCCACTTGTTGATGAGAGATTTGAAAAAGAGTACTCTTTTCATGAGAATATCAACGAACAGCCTATGTTGACACTTTCATACAGGTTCTGATCCGTCAGCCTGCTTCTTTCAATCGCATACTTTCTAACAAGGCATTTTTAAAAGCAACTTCAGATATTTTCAGTTGATGTGCGATTCTGTTGGCATCTTCAAGATGAAATGCTTCGACTGCGATAACAAGTTCCAGAAGTAACCCCAGTTCTCCGGTATGCTTGGTTATAGCTTGATAGACTTCATTATCGACATGCAGTTCGTTTAAGATCTCTTCAATGGGGACATGAACGATCGAATTCATGAGTGAAAGAAGACCGACAAAGGCGGCTTCATGACTACGTTTGTTATTATTATGCAAGACATCCATGAGCTCAAACATCAGCTTGGAACGTGATGATGCCATTTCAAACAGCGGAGAGTTGACAGAAGATGAATTGGCATGATCACTTTTTGAATAGGCGATCAGCAGAAGCCACTGCTTCAAAGGCTCTTTGCCTAATAAGCCTATGGCATGTTTGATCGATTTTATCTCGGCTTTAAGATGTAACTGCCCGGAGTTCATGAAGCGAAGCAGTTGAAGTGTGATATCGACCTGGCGTTCAAAAGCCTTGCTGATATCATCAATCTCCAAATCTTTATCAAGTGTTTTAATCAGATTGAAAATGTTCTTATAATGCGGATCCATCGCTTTTTGGCTGATGATCTTAGGCTTGGCAAAGTAATATCCCTGAAAAAGGTCGCAGCCGAGATCCTTATATTGTTGAAACTCCTCTTCCGTCTCGACTTTTTCTGCCAACAATTTGAAATCATAAGACTTAAAGGTGTCAATACGGGTTTTAAGTATCCCAATATCTATAAGCCTGATATCGAGTTTAAGTATATCGATATAGGGAAAGACAGGTGTGAAGTTTTCCAAGAAACCTGGATCACAGTGGGCATCGTCGAGGGCAAAGTGATAACCGGCATCTTTAAGTTCTTTAATGCGCTGAATCAGGCTATCTGTTATCGTCATCGTTTCAAGAAGCTCGATAACAAAACGTTCTTTGGGTATGGTCATGATCATATTGTCCATGAGCATCTCTTCGTCAATATTGATAAAGGCCTTGTGTAGTCCAACAAGATTGTTGATCCCGATATGATTGAGTGTATTGACGAGGACACGTGTCGTTGCAAGCAAGTTGTCTTCAAAAATAGGAAGGATGGAACCATCTTCCTGTACAGAACGAAACAGGAGTTCATAGGCCTGAATATTCTGATCCTGGTCAATTATAGGTTGTCGAGCAATGTATATATTATTTTTATCAACCATCATAACCCTTTGTCTTTGGGAATAAGAATAATATTACTGTTTAAACGAGAAAGGTTGCCTTAAAAAAAAGATGTAAGTTGACTGATGCAATTT
>JBFEWG010000138.1:0-5028 GCA_041546465.1 Sulfurimonadaceae bacterium | reverse complement strand
AGATCTTGTTCCACCCTGTAATCTTTCGCATAGAGACTGATATCCCCGCTGTCACTTCGCTTGTTCTTTTCGATCATATTCTTGGCCATGCCGTCATATAACCCCTGGATACTGAGCATCATACTCATACTCACGGCTATCATAAGAATAACGAGAAGGGTCCGTGCCGGTCTGAGGAAGGAGTTCTTCCACGCCATCTTCATTATGAGCCTATACATGTCTTGTCGCCTCGATAGGTCGGAATGAGTTAATATAGACATAAGGATAGATCAGACTCAAAAAATTCAGAAGACAGATGACCACCAGGTTCCAAAAGATCGTAAACGGATTAAAGTCGAAGGGCAATTCATCCGATACGATCCCATAGTCTTTGTACATCTCCGCTATTCCCTCGATAACTATGGGATGTAGACTGTAGTAATAGGTGATGTACCCTGCTATAGGTGTGGCAAGTACTATAGCAGCCATTGATAGAATAAGCATCTCATAAAACAGGAGCTTAAAGATATTACCCCGACTCAGACCGATACAACGTAATACCCCGAACTCTTTGATGCGTGAACTTACATTGATAAAACCATATATCATGATGACAAAGAAGATAACGACCAAAAAAAGTGACAGTGAAATATAGCCAAAGATATTATCGACCTCCATCGCTTCGACCATACTCTTCATCAGGGTCTTCCAGGTCACTGATTCAAGATGGTCATCATCAAGGACTTTGGATATCTCGCTGTTTATTCTCTGCACATCTGCCAAGTCCGTGACCTTTATCGTGATATATGAGGCCATATTCTGCGCATACATCAACTCGTCAAAATAGGTGCGGCTGACAAATGAAGCACTGGAGTCGAACTCGAATGAACCCGTCTTGAATGTCCCGCATAATCTGAAGATATCAGCTGCGAAAGAGTCGTCACTGGCACCACCGACAAAACTCACCTCGTCAGAAATATCCAATCGGAGTTTCCTGGCCAGTTCGGCACCCATATAGAGGCAGTTACCTGAGTCCTCATCTAAAAAGTCACCCTCTCTCAAAGCTGTACCGATAGAACTCAAAACCTTCTCTTTATGAGGCTCTATTCCCACGACCATGGATGCCGCTGAGTACTCTTTGCTTGCGAGCAGACCATAGGTCTCATACCTTGATGCGAAGGCCTCTATACCTTTAATACCGGAAAGTTTTTTTGTGATCTTTTCGACATCACGGATCAGGTATTCATTACCGCCGACATCTCGATACTCTTTATGATAGATCTCTATAGCTCCGGTGTATATCTTTAATGCATTTTCCAGCATAGAGTTGTGGGAGCCATCCTGCCAGGAGATAAACACAATAAAAAGCATCGTCGATACAAAGGTCAGAATAAAAGTCGTGATCGAACGGCCCTTGTAAAAGAGAATGTTTTTCAAAGCAAACCTAAACATACTTTACACTCACCTCGAAAACCGTTTCAATGCACTTTTTTTGAAATACTGCTCTGAGATCTTTTTATCATACACCACTTCATCAAGGATTATCTCGGTGAACTTGTTCTGCTTGTCACTCGGCTGAACTCTCCAATAGGTAGGAAGATAATACTCGCCGAATTTTTTGACATTCTCATAAAGAAAAAACCTTACTTCTTTACCTTCTTCATCATAAAAGACATCTTTTGTAGACGTGTATGTCCGTGTATCAACATTTATGATGACCTTGCCCCAGACTACAGGAGCATCCTCTTTGGGGATAAGTTCAAGTGTCACAAGTTCGCCATCGCGTTTGATGATCTTCGCATCATAATCTTCGACGATTGAACTCTGTTTGACGACATCGTCATTGGTAATGTCACTGCCCATCCAGTTTTGAAGCATCATCGAAGGGGGGATCTTTATGATCCTCTCTATCTTGGGAACATACTGCCACATCTGATTGTCAAGACTCAAAAAGGTTATCCCCTTGTCTTTTGGAGGATACAGAACCTTTACAAAGCTCTTCTTGTTCCCCTGTGACCAGTTCTCAAGCTTCATGCTGCGTTCATGATTCAGTGATACGACTTTCATACTGATCTTCATGTAAATATTCTTACCGCGAATATTGTTGTCAAGTTTTTGGATGATCTCTTGCGCTTCATCGGCAAAGAGCAAGGTAGATATAGTAAAAAGGGATAAGAGTATTTTTTTCATATTTACCTCTATAGCTTAAGGTATTTATGAACAGTATACTAAACTATTCTTTATCAGATAATAAACAGATTGCAGATAATTAAATTAAAAAGAGGGGAAGAGAGCATTGCTGCTCTCTTGGATGATTATTTTTTCTTGTCTTCTTTTTTAGGGAGGACCAACATATTGTAGTAACGTCCTTCAAGACGCGGTGGCTTATCCATCGTACCAAGGTCTTCGACCATAGGCCAGACTTTTAGCAATACATCTTTAGCCGCTTCAGGGTGCGCCATCTCACGACCGCGTAGGAACACACGGAATTTTACGTGTTTCCCATGCTCCAGGAATTCGCGTGCGTGCTTGACCTTATACGAGATATCATTGTCAGCGATCTTGACCGAGAGTTTGATCTCTTTGATCTCGATCTTGACCTGATTCTTACGCTGCTCTTTCTTCTTTTTCTCTTCTTGGTACTTAAACTTACCATAATCCATAATCTTTGCTACAGGAGGCTTTGCATCCGGAGAGATAAGTACTAGGTCTAGTCCCAACTCATTTGCTTTATCCATTGCAACATCTGTTGAGACAATGCCTAATGGCTCTCCGCCGTCGACAACACAGCGTACTTCTGGAACGCAAATATCGTCGTTCATTATGGTTTGTTGTTTTTTACTCAAAAATGTACCTCATTAATTTTGGTTTGTATCATTGCAAGGAAATCATCCAAACCTGAGTTTGACTGTTCTCTTGTTCGTCTGTCGCGAATAGCAACTGTCTTATTGGCAACTTCTTCATCACCCAAGACAATGATCATCGGGACACGCCCTTTTTCTGCCGTTCTAATACGTTTATTAAGACTTTCGTTCTTATCGAATATCTCAAAATCGGCACCCAGGTCAATTAGTTTATCCCCGATCTCTTTCGCATATGCGTTATGCGTCTCTGCAATAGGCACGATAGCAACCTGTGTCGGAGCGATAAACATTGGGAACTCACCCGCATAATGTTCTGTCAATATACCAATAAAACGCTCAAATGAACCTAAAATTGCTCTATGAATCATTACCGGCTGGATTTTACTGTTCTCTTCACCGGTATATTCAAGCTCAAAACGCTCCGGAAGGTTGAAGTCAAGCTGTACTGTCCCACACTGCCATTCACGTCCGATTGCATCGGTGATCTTGATATCTATCTTAGGACCGTAGAATGCCCCGCCACCCTCATCTATCTCGTATGGAAGTTCATGTCTATCCATTGCCTGCTTAAGTGCATTTGTAGATACTTCCCACACTGCATCATCTCCAACTGCCTTTTCAGGTTTGGTAGAGATCATCATCTTGTAATCAAATTCAAAAGTCTGCATGATTTTATCAATAAAATCGACAATTTCAATGATCTGCTCTTCGATCTGATCTGTTGTACAGAAGATATGCGCATCATCCTGCGTAAATTCGCGAACACGGAAAAGACCGTGAAGTGCTCCGCTTAACTCATGGCGATGTACGACACCATATTCAAAGTATTTCAACGGAAGGTCACGGTAAGAGTGAAGATCATCCTCATACACTTTGATGTGTCCGACACAGTTCATCGGTTTGACCCCGTACTCCTGCTCATCGATGACCGTAAAATACATATTCTCGCCGTAGTTCTGATAATGCCCTGAAGTCTCCCAAAGGGATGAACGCAGGATCTCTGGTCCACGCACCGGCTCATAACCACGCTTACGATGTGCTTTGAAAAGAAGACCTTCCAAACGTGAACGCATACGGGCCCCGGCCGGAAGCCAGATAGGAAGTCCTCCCCCTACCTCTTCACGGAACGTGAAAAGCTTCATCTCGTTACCGATCTTTCGGTGGTCACGTTTTTCAGCTTCTGCCAACATGTCCATATGTGCTTTTAAAGACTCTTTGTCAGCAAAAGCGATCCCGTAGATACGTGTCAACATCTCATTCTTTGAATCACCGCCCAAATAAGCGCCGGCTAGTTTCAAAAGTTTAAAGAAACGGATATGCTTTGTTGAAGGGACATGCGGTCCGCGGCAAAGGTCTTCAAAGTCTCCCTGTTTGTAGATCGAGACGGTATCCGAAGGGATACGTTCCATAACCGCAAGCTTAAGATGGTCTCCGGCAAACTTTACCTTTGCCTCGTCCATAGAGATCTCATACTTCTCGATATCATGCTTTTTCTTTGCGAGTGATAGCATCTGTTTCTCGATGCGCTTAAGATCACCCTCTCCGATTTCGGAATCGACTTTAAAGTCATAATAGAACCCTTCTTTGACTACCGGTCCTACATAGAACTTTGCTTCGGGATAAAGTGATTTTATCGCTTGAGCCATAAGGTGAGCAGTTGAGTGACGAAGCACTTCAAGTGCTTCAGGAGAGTTATCAAGCTCTATCGGCTCGCCCTCTATTCCTTGTGCCTGTGCTGTCTGTAAGTCTACGATTTCATCATTATGTTTGATCGCAATAGCGTCCATACGTCATCCTGTCTTTTATATATCTAAGAAAATATATTTTAAAAATTTCGTGATTTTATCCAAATTTTACTTTATAGAGAATGAAGTATTGTTTTTACTCAATAGACCCATAAGATTCAGCAGGAAAGGTCCCTTTTCTTTTGAAGAACATCATACGCCCTTTTTAACTGGTCATACTCTTTCTTCAAGGTGTAATAAGCCTTCTTATAATCCTCTATCTTTTCGTCACTCAGCTCTTCAGGTAGTGCTGATTGAGCGACCGGGTCTTCACTGTCAAGGATATAGAGCTCATCTTTTCCGTCTATTTTTTCAGTCTCAGTCTTTAAGGTACCGTTTTTGGTCATCTTGACGACATTATAGATACTGAGTTTATGCCTGATCGCATACTCTTTGATAGT
>JBFEWG010000091.1:0-8373 GCA_041546465.1 Sulfurimonadaceae bacterium | reverse complement strand
AAATTTCGCTTATATTGTTCAATCAGAGCATTGGTGCTCTCAAGCAAAGGCAATTCTCTTTGCTTATTACCCTTCCCCACGACACGGACCCACTCTTTTTCAATACTCGATAGCTTTAAAGAGGAGAGTTCACTGATCCTAAGACCCAGTGTATAGAGCATGATGACAATCAAAGCATCCTCTTCCTCTGCAACCGCCAAAGCTTCTTGGATATGTGCGTATGTGATCGGTTTGGGAAGTGTCTTGGCCACTTTTATCGGCGCATCACCTTTGAGGTTCACCTTCTCACCCCGATCCTGCATAAAGTGTACAAAACTTCTTATCGCACTGAGTTTTTTCGAAATGGTCTTGGCATTGAGGTGGGCGATCTTCAGTCGATAAGGGTTCAGGTTTAGCGTATAAGCTGATTCATCGTCTATATGGATATGCAAGAATGCCTCATCCAGTACTCTCGCATAGGTTTTGACTGTAAGGTCTGAATAACCTCTGATATCACTTAGGTAATCCAAAAACGGAAGTCTATAGCGCTTTAATAAGTTGTTCATGAAGCTTTACAAACTGTTCATAATATTTTTCACTCTCAATGACCAGGTCCTTGTCGATCAACTTGGTAGGCTGCATCTTCTCATGTTTTTCTATCATGATATCGCACATCATCTTGATCCGCATCTGCTCAGCAAGCGAGATCTTATCCTGACCGGCATAACTGCGGATAATTGAGAGATACTGCTTCGCCTCCTTATTGTAGTCGACATAGCGCAGCGCATATTTGCTCTGGACCATGACCGAGTTGGCCATTCTGTTATAAGGTTCCTGTGCAAAAGCCTCACTTGAGAGTTGATAGGCTTTTTCATAGTTACCTAAAGAGTAATAGAGTTTGGCTTCGAGAGATTTTTGATAGGAAGGATTAAAAGCGAAGTATGCTCCCATCACAAGGAGCAGGATCAATGTCACGAGAGTCCAAGTTTTATAACGCTTTATCGACTTCGCCATAGGTTCACCTTTATCTAGACAATACTCTTTTGCATCAGTTTATCATGAATAAGCTGTTTTGCTTCTTCCATCTGCATTCCAGTCACCTTAAAAGGCTCCGAACAGAAGAACTCAAGGTGACAAAAAGGTTTGGGAATCACAAACCTGTCCCATGAGCCCAATTGCCAATAGCGGCTGGGAACACAGTTTTGTACCACGACAGGTCTATCGAGTTTCTGCGCAACTGCGACGATACCCTCCGTCACTGAAAAGCGCGGACCCTTAGGACCATCAGGCGTGATGCCCAGGTCATACCCATCGCGTACCTTTTTGATGGCCTGCATCAAGACACGTGCCGCACCGCTTCGTGTCGAGCCACGAATAGTTCCCAGACCAAAATATTGCATCGTCTTGGCAATAAGCTGACCGTCAAAATGTTCCGAGATCATCACAACCGCCTTCGGTTCTTTGCGCCAATGTCTGTAATTAAGAGGCTGCATCAGAAGATCTCCATGCCAGAACCCGATCACACAACGTTCTTCAGGAATCTCTTTGGGAGGATGAAAAGTTTTTTTGGAAGTAAAATAGATGATGCGAACAAGAAGGGCCCCGACAAAAGGGACGACAAAAGAGGCCAGCCTTCGAAGAAGCTTCTTCATTCCTCAATCTCGCCTATCTGTGCCATTCTTCCCGTCTTGATTACTTTCACCTTGGCAAAAGTACCCAGGAGTGCTTCATCAGCGAGGACTTTAATCATGATATTGTTATCACTACGCCCGGCGATATATCCGCCCTCACGTGTCTCTTCAAAAAAGACCTCATAGGTCTTACCAAGATAAGAGGCCGTAATCTCATCCGTGATGGAATTTTGAAATCCTTGTAGGTAGGCCAGACGTTCCGAACCGACTTCCGAATCAACCTCATTAGTCATCTCTGCCGCTTCGGTCAAAGGACGTGGTGAATATTTGAATGAAAAGACCTGATCAAACCGGACCTGCTTCATTACATCGATCGTATCCTCAAAGTCAGCATCACTCTCACCGGGAAAAGCGACGATGATATCGGTTGAAATACTGACGCCGGGGACCATCTTTCGGAGTTTCTCCGCACGGTTCAGGAACCACTCTTTGGTATAACCGCGTTTCATCATTTTGAGTATCTCACTTGACCCACTTTGAAGCGGCATATGCATCGATTTACAAATTTTGTCATTGTTGGCGAACTCTTCAAGGAACTCATCATCCATATGAAAAGGATGCGGTGAGGTAAACCTGATTCGCTTCACCTTGTCGATCTTGGAGATACGACGAAGAAGTTCAGTAAAGTTCACCTTCTCATGTTCTCCCGAAAAACGGCGGCCGTAATTGTTCACGTTCTGCCCAAGAAGGAATATCTCCTGTGCTCCAGATTGTGTTGCTCTTTCACACTCTTGCAGGATCAGATCTGTTGGAATAGAGATTTCATCTCCACGTGTCTTTGGAACAATACAGAAAGTACAGGCTTTGTCACAACCTATAGAGATGTTTACGTAAGCCTTATGCTTTGAACCGCGAAACTCTTTAAAGGCAAACTGACTCTCATCATAATCGATATCGATCTCAACCGCTTTTGGTTTATGAAGTACTTCTGTGATCTTTGAAACATTACGCGCACCCAGGACAAAATCGACATAGGGTGCCCGTTTAATAATATCTTTACCTAGGTGTGAAGCCGTACAACCACACACACCGATCTTCGCACCGGGTTTTTTCTTCTTGTTAAAGCCGCCCAGTTCAGAGAAGAGCTTATGCACAGGTCGTTCACGGACCGAACAGGTGTTGATCATGATAAGATCAGCATCCTCAGAGTCTGTCGTCACCTCATAGTTTTCTTTCTCTTTTAACTCGGCGATCATGTGTTCCGTATCACGCTCATTCATAGCGCAACCCAGTGTTTCAATAAATACTTTTTTGCTCATCAATCAACAATCTTTTTAAAATCACCGAGGTAATTATAAAACATGAACCTCGTACATATAGTCATTGTCGTTAAGACCGTAACGAACTTCTCTCATGTAAAAACTCTTGTCACTGTTCTCAAAGTGCTCACCCAATGCAATAAGGTCTTTATGCGAGTTATCTCTGTCGAAATAGATAATTGTCGAGCCCTCTTTTTCTACCATTGCTTCGATTTTTTTCAGGTCAGTCTTCTTCGGTTTACTGTTCACATCTGTACGTACTAGCTTTAGTTCCATCGTTTTTTCCTCATTTTGAGTTTTTTTAATAGACGCGATTATATCTTCTTATTGCTAAAGTACGTATTAAGTCTATTTTCAGTATAATCTTATTCTCTTTTGATAAGATTTGCCAAAGGCCCTTATGTATGGAGCCAAAGCGGGTGAATCGATTAACCCACGAACTTATCAATGTCAACCATTTAAAAGGACACAGTTATGGAAAAAATAGTAGATATTATCGAATCAATTGCACATGAAAAAGGTCTTGAACCGGAAAAAGTAAAAGAAGCCCTGAAGACTGCCTTTATTCAGACTGCAAAACGCGTCATCTCAGACCACTTCGACTACGAGGTTGAGATCAATGAAGAGACACGTGCCGCGTCGATTTTTCAAATCATCAAGGTCGTAGCTGATGATGCCCCTGAACTTGAAGGTGAACTCGCTGATGCTTATATATCATTGACAGAAGCCAAAGAACTCGACGAGGATGTGGAAATCGATGACCAACTTCAGTATGAGCATAAACTTGAAGATTACGGCCGTACAGCAGCAGGTCAGCTTCACCGAGAGATCGAATATCATATCCAGCGCCTTGTCGAAGATGAACTCTATAACAAATTTAAAAGCAAGGTTGGCACGATCATATCCGGACGCGTTACACGTGTCGACTCTGCAAACAATACCTATATCGAACTTGATGAGATCCGTGGTGTCCTTCCGATGAAAAGCCGTATCAAAGGTGAGATCTTCAATCCGGGTGATATCCTCAAAGCAGTCGTACGTCGTGTGTCTGTCGATAAAAGCGAGGGTATGATCACCGAACTCTCACGTACAAGCCCTAAGTTCCTAGAAGAGCTGCTAGCCCTTGAGGTCCCTGAGATCAATGACGGTTCTGTCATCATCGAACATTCGGCACGTATACCGGGTGAACGTGCCAAGATTGCATTATACTCGACCCATCCCAAGATTGACCCGGTCGGTGCTACTGTAGGTGTCAAAGGTGTCCGTATCAATGCCGTCAGTGAAGAGCTCAATGGTGAGAACATCGACTGTGTCGAATACACCAATATTCCGGAACTTTTTATCTCCCGTGCGATGAGCCCTGCGATCATCTCATCCGTAATCATCCAACCTTCGGAAGAGGGGGAGGAGAAGAAAGCGACGGTCATCCTTCCGGCGGATCAGAAATCAAAAGCAATCGGGAAAAGCGGTATCAACATCCGTCTTGCCTCTATGCTGACCGGATACACGATAGAACTGCAAGAACAAGAGGGTACGGTTACTTCTGAATCCGGAGAGATTGAAGAAGAGAAAGAGGGTATTGATTCTCTGGAAGCACTTTTCAAATAATCTTCCACCCCGAAGAACAGAGTCAAGCACCCTGTTCTACACACCTCTTTCTCCTTCAGAAACTTCTTCATCATTCAAATTTAAACTTTTTTTACACGCTCTGTTTAAGAAAAAAAAACTATAATTACTTTACACACTTTATAATGGAAACTTATATAATGAGACTAATATTATTCTTAATACTTTTTTCTCTCATGCCGCTGAATGCAGCAATCCTACTAAGTGATAAAATACAGGAAGACTTCTCTATTGAATATTTCTATGATGACAGCAAACTGCTGCTGATTGACGATATTGAAAAAGTAAAATTTACTGAAACCCTTTCCAATCAATTTACGAAAGGGTATCGTGAAGGGACAGCATGGTTCAAACTTGAAGTCCATAACCAAAGTAATCATGAAGACTTTATTCTCTATTTCACTGAACCCTTTTGGTCTGCACTTGACTTTTATGACAAACATGAAAGTGGATGGCAAATACAAAAGAACGGTCTTAACATACCGCTTGAAAAACGTGAGATAAACGACAATGTTCCCGCTTTTAGAATGCATATCAAACCGGGGAAAATGCGTACCTATTACCTAAGAGGTGAGACGATTTCGGGGCATATCGGAGCCTTTAAAATCTTTACAGCCTCAGAGTATTTCAGGCCCAGCCGCTTTTCTCTCTCCGATTTTTACATCCTCTACGCAGCCGTATTATTGGTCATAGCCATCCTTAATACCTACAGTTTCGTTGTAACAAGAAATCGTGTCTATGCCTACTATATAGGCTATATCGTTACTTTTATCGTATTTACCTGTATGAAAAGCACGAGCTACCTTCGAGCCGGCGTACCCGGGTGGGATGAAGGGTTACACACAGTCGGTGCCATTCTCGTCGCCTTTCTTGCACTCTTCTCAGGCAGGTTTTTGGATCTGCATAAGCATATGCCAACTATTGATACTGTCTTTAAGACATCAATACTGATCTTTTTCATCTTTGCCGGGTTGATTGCACTAAATTTTCCTTACAGCTCCTTTATCTTTAATATCTACAGTTCCTTTTTCTTTGCGCTCTTGCTCTATGTCGCAATCAAAATGTGGCAAAGTGGTCATGTTACTGCCCGCTATTATCTTATCGCCCTGATCATCTATATGCCAACCATGGGGCTGATGACCATGACATTCAACGGCTTGATCGACAATACTAATTTCTCACGCTACGCTTTTTTAGGTGGTTCCTTTATTGAAATAATCTTTTTCACGCTCATCCTGGCCTACAAGTTTCGAGAGATAGATGCCCAAAAGATAGCTGCTCAAGAACAACTCATAGAAGAGAAGCACAAGAATGAGCAACGCCTTGCAAGTGAGATTGAAAAACAGATACATGACCTTAAAATCACCAATGAAAAACTGCTCAAACAGGCAGAAGAACTCGAAGAAACAAAAAAACAGTTGACCATAGAAGCTTCAACAGATGCCTTAACTAGCTTGCATAATCGCCGCTATTTCTGTAAAACGGCCGACAACAACTTCTCTACCGCCAAACGCTATAATCAGCACCTATCCGTAATGATGATCGACATTGACAACTTCAAAACGTTTAATGATATCTATGGGCATGCCGTCGGCGACATGGTCATACAATCAGCGGCCCAACTCCTAAAGACAACACTCAGAGAGAGTGATGTCATCGCCCGCTACGGTGGTGAAGAGTTTGTCGTCTTACTGCATGAGACCGATTTGGACGAAGCCTTGAGCCTCTCCGAACGCATTCGTGAAAATGCGGCTAAAGAAGAGTTGCTCCTCGAACATGCGGAAGAAATCCATTTCAGCTTCAGCATCGGTGTCACACAGATGGACAGATCAAGAGACAACACTGTGGAAGAGGTCATCAAACGTGCGGACAAGGCTATGTATGAGGCTAAGCGCAAGGGTAAAAACTTTGTCGCTAGCTTATAGCATGACATGGAAGTGAAGCTTTGAACTAGCCTCTTTTAAAATAAGGGTTTAGCTTCAGTAGTATAAGATCCGAAAGCATATTTCCCAGTAGCGTCAAAAATGCCGTTACCATCAAGATCCCCATGATGACTGGATAGTCCCTGCTCAGTGCCGACATATAAAAAAGCTGTCCCATCCCTTCAATACCGAAGATAGATTCCAAGATCACCGAACCGCCTATCAACCCGGGAAGGGAGAGACCCAAAAGGGTGATGACCGGAGGCATAAGGTTTGGCAGGATATAGTATCTCAAGAGACGCTTTTCATCAAGCCCTCTAGCCTTGGCATAAAAATAGTAGTCACTCTTTAATATCTCAGTAACCAGGGACCGTATATAGACGATCATCGATCCCAAAGAGACAAAAATCATGACAAAGACGGGTAAGAAAAGATGCCAAGCCATATCAGTATAATAGGAAAAGCCCTCTTTAGGCTCAATGGAGTGAAGACCTGCGATAGGAAACCACTCCAATTTTACGGAGAGTGTCAGAATCATTAACAACGCCATATAAAATGACGGCATGGAAAAAGAGAACAAAGAGAGCTGCCTGATAAACATATCACTGAACTTTCCGCTCCTCATTGCCGCTATTATCCCCAGATAGATAGAAATGACAAAGACAAAGAGCATGGATGTGATATTCATGATCAAGGTGATACCGATTCGATCACTGACCATGTCAATGACATTCTGACCGCTGACAAAAGAGACGCCGAAATCAAGGGTAAGAAGATTGAACATCCAATCAAGGTACTGCTGCAGAAGAGGTTTGTCAAGACCATAGACAGATTTTAGATGTGCCAGCACTTCGGGTGTCATGTTGGGGTTAAGTTCACCGGCAGAAAAGAAGCTGTTAGGTGCCGCATGGATCGCACCAAAAGAGATCAACGAGATCAGAAACAACATCAAAGAGAGGTAAAGCATTTTTTTCAAAAACAGTTTCATTCACTACCCGCATGTTCTAAAGATGAGGAATTATAACTTATTTCATCAAGAAATATTTTACGTATATAAAACCGCTTTCACTTATTTTAGCTATAATTTTACATATTTAAACAAAAGAGATCTATGAACCTTAAAGCACAACTCCAATCTGACAAGATCGTCCTTCCAGACACTTTTTATGAACATGTTGAACGCTATACCGATCATCTTTTAAAATGGAATAAAATCCATAACCTCACCGGTGCGACGACTAAAGAAGAGGTAACGGAGCATATCTATGACTCTGTCTTTCCTGTCTCTTTTCTACCTAAGATAAACAATGCCCTCGACATTGGAACAGGTGCAGGCTTTCCAGGACTGATCCTTGCCATGGCACTTCGTTCTACCAAGTTCACCCTTGTGGAACCTCTGGCCAAACGTGCAGGTTTCTTGCAGTTCATCAAGGCCGATCTCGGCCTGGACAATGTAGAGGTACTCAACAAGCGAATCGAGCAAGTCCCGCCCGTCGCTTATGACTTCATCACTTCACGTGCTGTTACAGAGACACAGACCCTTATGGACTTTGCACAACCTTTTATTGTCAAAGGAACCCTGTTGCTCTTCTTTAAAGGCGAGCGGGTCTATGATGAGATACAAGATGCCGAGCATGTCAAGATTATAAAGACGAAAAAACGTCATTATCTACTGATTGAACGTTAATTAACCCTATATATCAACGATGGTAGAAACATCGTCAAAACCACCTCTTATTTAGCGAATTGCACCAATTTTGTTGTAAATTGTATTAAAAACTGTTATAATCATCCCGATGAAAGATGAGGCTAGAGTTCATCTTTGGGTATGTTACGAGTAAAATCTGCTAAACCGAAAGACTCCACCGATTTTGATTCCACTTTTAAAGTGTATTT
>JBFEWG010000052.1:0-12455 GCA_041546465.1 Sulfurimonadaceae bacterium | reverse complement strand
CTATATTGGGAATATTTCATTTAAATAACAAAACATTCACTCAGATAAAAAGAATACATTTCATCCATTGCTTGTATACTATAACTTTTTGGTAGGGCCTATTGCTTTTACGTCTAATGACTGTCATCTCAATATTATCTGGTTTTTTTAGGAAAACCACTCCTGATCAAGCAGGAATCAGTGTAAAATATCTACAAACATCAGTACGACATCTCCATTTATGTTACTTTTATACACAGAATACAACACAAAATGTTTCATATTTACACATTAAATTATTTTTATCTGTATTGATTTGTTTGTCTGGTTAATATAAATTTTAAATTCCCAGGGAATATGATTCTATTCTACACAATAAGTATATTATCCATTGAACTGTTGTCGTTGAATTGAACTTAAAAACAGCTGCCTGTTGCTACTGTCATAAAAACAATACGATGCAACGTATTGAATCAATAGCCGTATAGATTAAAATATATAAATGGATTCTATGCTTTTGTAATTAGATAAGGAAGATGTACTATTCAACGGAACAGTTTCCTGTTCCTTCTAGCACTTTTTCTTGTAGTTCTCAAACTCTTTAACGACCTCAAAGATCGCTGACGTCAAATGTCTCAGTTCAGCCTTGCTGATGATAAACGGAGGCATGATATAGACGAGGTTCAAAAATGGCCTGACCCACACCCCTTTTTCAACAAACAGCTGACTCATAAAAGCAAGGTCAACTTCTGTGTTGAGCTCTACGACTCCGATCGCACCCAGTACCCGTGTCTCTTTGACGATATCGAGGCCTTCACATGCTTTAAGTTCATCTTTCAACTGTGCTTCGATCTTTTGAATATTCGTCTGCCACGGTGAATCCAACAAAAGCTCAAGGCTTGCATTGGCGATGGCACACGCAAGCGGATTTGCCATAAAGGTCGGTCCATGCATCAGGATGTTCCCATTGGTTTCGATGCCCTGCATGACTTTTTTACTTGTCAGGGTTGCAGCCATTGACATGTAGCCGCCGGTCAGTGCTTTACCGACACATAAGATATCGGGAGCGATACCGGCATGTTCATAAGCAAAGAGTTTGCCCGTCCTGCCAAACCCGGTAGCGACTTCATCCAAGATCAACAATATCCCGTACTGGTCACAGATCTCTCTGACTCTTTTTAAAAACTGCGGAGAATAGATCCTCATCCCACCGGCACCCTGCACGACCGGCTCAATGATCACAGCGGCTATTGCTTCATGATGTTGTGAGACTGTCGTCTGAAATTCTTCTATATACTTTTCATCCCATGCCTCATCAAATGCACACATAGGTTCCTGGACGAATATGTTCTTGTGCAAGATCTCCTCAAATGCGGAGTGCATCCCTGTCACAGGATCACAGACCGACATCGCACCGAAAGTATCCCCGTGATAACCTTTATAAAACGATAAGATCTTGCTTTTTTTCTTATTACCTTGCGAGCCCCAATATTGAAACGCCATCTTCAACGCGACTTCAACACTCACGCTTCCGGAATCACTGAAAAAGATGTGTTGCAGATTCTCATCGGTGATATCAAGCAGTGTTTTTGCCAGTTTGATGGCGCTTTCATGTGTCAAGCCACCAAACATCACATGACTCATCTTGGAGAGCTGTTCTGTCGCTGCCTGATTTAACTCAGGGACATTGTAACCGTGGATGACTGACCACCAGGAGCTCATCCCGTCAATGATCTTTTTTCCATCTTCAAGTTCTAAAAACACACCATGTGCTGAGCTTACCATCTGCATATCATATGCCGGCACCGACGGTGCATAAGGGTGAAGAATATGCTCTTTATCAAACGCTAACAACTTAAATTCTCCATCCGTAAACTATAGTTCTTATCTTAACATATAATACTTTTCTCTCTTCTTGTTTACATAGGTGGAAAAAAAGTTTTTGTAAAACATCGTTTCGGATATATATCAACAAGATCACATCATATGATCAATGGATGATAGCGTCATGCCATTGCACAAGAGTCAGTCTGTACCCCTCTTCGACCGGTACGACCTCATGACTGTATATCGGATTGCTTGGAAAGACGATCATATCCCCTGCCTCGGGAAATATCCGAACCTGATTGCCTTCACTGTCAAAGAGATAGTTGAAAAGTAATTCTCCTCCCTTGAAATGCATGCCACTCTTGCCGTACTTTTCAGAAGAGGTTGCGAAAAGCACGGTACTTAGCTTACGTTCCGGAGCAACCTGTATAAAACCAACAGTCTCACCCTGATCATTGACAAGTTCACTGGAATCATCCGCATGTTTGATATAGAAACAGCCTTTGGTGTATTCGAGCGTCTGTATATTCGTTGATGTCGTCAAAGCAATATTGAAATAGTCCTCAATATACTTCTGATGTGCCTTAAAACTCAGGTCATAAGCATTTAAAAATATGTTAGGGAGTTCATGTTGCAGTGTCTTTCGGATATCCCTGTCGACTTTCGCTTTGACAAAAGCGTTCATCTCTATCGCTTTGACCTTGGCCTGTTCCGCTTCCGATGCCTCACTTGTATATTTGGCGATTTCCTCACAGGTGGATACTGACAAGAAATTCTTGATTATCAGATAGGGGTAGTCATAATATTGATTTGGCATAAGCCGCGTCTCCAACTTCAATCCGGCAATAAAATCATCGCAGTAAACGTGGTTGCTTATCTGTTGCATTATATAATCTTTGTGTTAGGTGTTTTAAAACAGAGAGTCCTATGCCTTTGAATCTAAAAACAGATCAATGTCATTGCAGAAGTATACTTCGCAAATACTTAACAAACAGCCATACAGGGAGCTAATAGTAACCTGAAATATCATAATAATTTGACTATGAGAAATTTACGCCATACTCGCTCATCTCAAATATTTATTTTTTTTCAAAAAACACACAGATTAACAAATTTACGATAGAATATTTGAACGTCTAAAGGGAGCAGTACAAAAACTTGCAGATAATCAATTCAAGCAATCGTATTCTACTTATACTTTTTAGCCTGATTGGCTTTATCACGATGGTCTTTCTGTACCTGGGACACTTTCAGTACAAGTTCGTCCTTAAGACGATTGTCAATGAAGAACAGAAGATCGCGACCAAGGTCTATACCAATACCTTCAAACATATTGCAAACTATTATGAGTCGATAGCCAACAATATCTTGCTCAATAAAGAAGTCATCGATGCCTTTGAACGAAATGACAGGGTTGAGCTTTTCAAACTGACAAAACCGATGTACGAAGACCTGATCACGGACAATCCCTATTTACATATCATGCACTTTCACACCAAAGATACGAAGAGCTTTTTGCGTCTGCATAAACCCAATAAGTTCGGAGACGACCTGAGCAGTATCCGTCACATGATCAACAATGTCAACCAGCGTCATATCAAACAGATCGGTGTCGAAGTCGGTCGATACGGTATCTACTACCGGATAGCCGTGCCTGTGTTCAATGCGGATGGCAAACATCTGGGTGCCTTTGAGTTCGGTATCAACATCGACTATATCTTCAACCTCTTCAACAATGACTATGGCTTTGAGACCATACTTTTACTGCACAAAGACATCTTTGATGCTATTTACGAAAACAACAAAGACCTGAACTACCGACCTTTTTCCAGTGAGTATTATGTCGTTATACCGGACAACAACCTCAGCCATGTCTACACCTCTGTCCTTCATCGTCTCTCAGACTCGGTGCTGCACACAAAGTTCGCACTGCTAGAAGATGAGACCCGTTCAGACGTCGTCTTCAAAGTGACCAAGCTTAAGAGTGTCTCTTCTGAAGATATCGGTGAGATCGTCTTCGTAAAAAACCTGAACTACTATACCGATAAGATCGACTATATTCAGAACACATCTATCGCACTGGCCGTTTTTCTTCTGCTCTTCTCCATCTACTTCTTGCGTAAACTCTTCACCAGTTTCATGAAGACGATTCACAGTTACCAGAGTAAAATCGAGATCAAAAACCGTACTCTGACAAAACTGATCAATCTTGACCACCTGACCAAGATCAACAACCGAAAGTCCATAGAGATAATCATCCAAAACGAGCTGAACCGTGCCGCACGCTACTCCAATCCTCTTTCTATTTTGATGTTTGATATCGATGATTTTAAGAAGATCAATGATAGCTATGGACATATAGCGGGCGACAAGGTGCTCAAAGATATCTCAAAAGTTGTTCTTTCCGTGATCAGAGACACTGACCACTTCGGAAGATGGGGAGGTGAAGAGTTCATCCTCGTCGCAACGGAAACAGCACTTGAAGATGCGCTTATTCTGGCGGAGAAAATCCGTGAAGCCGTTGCCTCTTTTGAGTTTATCGAATCACACAGCGTAAGCTGCAGTATCGGCGTTGCACAGCATCATGAGGGAGAAGACCTTGACACTATCATCCACCATGCAGACATAGCCATGTACGAAGCCAAGCACAGCGGAAAAAACAAAGTCATCGCCCACAGCCTGTAATCAGGTTTATTGCTTGTCTGCTTTTCTACGCTTGTAGAAGACGTACCCCATTCCTACCAAAAAACCTATCAGACCGATCAGGCCCTGTAGTTCTAAAAAGTTCATACTCTATCCTTTTGTGATCTGCGATTTTAACATAAAGTTCTACCGTATTTAAAAGCACATCGGCTTACTCTGAAAATCACTGATATACTCTCAAATTAATCACATGAAGTGTAAATTTTAATCCCACAGCCCTTTGCAAACTTTTTTCTATGCTATACTTAAGGCATAATCTTTATGAATGAGGGTCACATGAAAATCTCGAGGATTACCTACGCTCTGTTTATCATACCGCTTTTAACCGCTCTGTTTTTCTCCCTAATCTACTTTTTCCAGACCTACCAGATGAATGACAAAAAAGAGATATATTTTTCAAATAAACTTCAACAGGCAAATATGCAGCTGCACTCTTATGAGAATGCCTACAAACTGCTCTCGCAAAACATCTATGAGAATATCATCCATAGAACTGAGATCATTTCCATCATAAAAAAAGCCAACTATGCGATCGATCCCGACGAACTGGCAATCTTGCGTCAGGAACTTTACCAGGAACTTCTGCCTCTGTACAACAACTTGAAAACACTTAATATCAGACAGTTGCACTTTCATCTGCAGGGTAATACAAGCTTCCTTCGCTTTCATCGTCCTGAGAAGTTTGGTGATTCACTCATTGGTGTGCGCTATTCCATTGATAAGGTCAATAGGACAAAAGTACCTGTTCACGGTTTTGAAGAGGGTCGTATCTATGACGGTTTCCGAAATGTCTACCCGGTCATATCCAATGGCAGAATAGTCGGCACTGTCGAGATCTCCTACTCCTTTGCTGCGATTCGTGATGAAGCGCAAAAGATCTATCCGGCTTACCATGACTTTATTCTGAAAAAAGAGGTCAGAGACACCAAAGTAGACGAGAAGGAGTGGAACAACTACATTCCCTCTACCTTATCCTCAAAATACCTGATAGACAAGAGTATTCCATCTAACAATGCCTATGAACATATCCAACAGGAAACTATCCAGAGCATTAACGACGATATCGCCGTCCAAGCCCATAACCGGTTAGATGAGCAGAGGCCTTTTGTACTTCATAGCCATTTCAATGACGAGAACTATCTCGTCACCTTTATTCCGATTTCAAATATTGAGAACAAGCAAGTCGCTTACTTTATCTCCTATCAAAAAGATGCTTTTCTCGCTTTGATGCAAGAGGACTATATCTTTCAACTGGGTGTCGCCTTCATTATTTCACTGCTCTTTTCTCTCTTGCTTGTGATGTTCTTCCTCTCCATCAAACGATCAGCAGACATTCAACAGGAACTGGCAACAACCGATCCGCTGACCAATATTGCCAACAGAAACAAACTCAATCTTGTCATGAGTACATCCATCCATACGGCATTGCGATATGACCTGCCTTTAAGTGTGATCTTCTTTGATATCGATCATTTTAAAAAGATCAACGATAAACTTGGTCACGATACGGGAGACGACATATTGATTGAACTGAGCGATCTCGTTTCAAAGCAGATTCGACTCTCCGACCTTCTTGCCCGATGGGGAGGCGAAGAGTTTATGATCATCCTGCCCGAAACTGACAGTACGCAAGCTGCTATCCTCGCTGAAAAGCTTAGAGCCATGATCGATGAACGCTTCTTTGGTGTCAGTATTCATGTCACTTGTAGTTTCGGTGTCACTCAACTGCATAAAGAGGATGATGAACATACTCTTTTCAAACGTGTCGATGTCGCACTCTATTCGGCAAAAGAACGCGGAAGGAACAGAGTCATCACCATCGATTAATTACGTTTAAAGGAGAGTACCCATGTCTTATTCAAACCAGCTTGAGACCTTGAAAAAACATCTCTACATGGTCAATGAACAGGGAGGCAGTGATCTCCACATCAAAAGCAATGCTCCCATACGAGCCCGTATCAATGAAGAGATCGTCCAACTCTCTTCAGAGGTTTTGGATGATGATGCCCTCGAAGGTATCGCCAGAGAACTCGCAGGCAAGAACTATATCACCTTTATGAAAGAACAGGAGCTTGATTTCATCTATGTACTCGATTCGCAGCTGCGTTTCAGGGTCAATCTCTTTTTACATCTTAACGGTCTTGCCCTCGTCTTCAGATTGATTCCAAAGTCGATCAAGAGTATTGAAGAGCTCAATCTTCCTTCCACTTTACACAGGCTAACTGAGCTCAAACGCGGTCTTGTCATCGTCACCGGGACGACTGGCAGCGGTAAGTCAACGACACTCGCATCCATCATCGAAGAGATCAACCTGAACCAGGCACGTCATATCATAACGATAGAGGACCCTGTCGAATATGTGCATAATGACCACAAATGCATTATCGAACAGCGCGGCATAGGACATCATACTCATAGTTTCAGTCGGGCCTTGCGCTCTGCTCTACGTGAAGACCCCGATATCATCGTCGTTGGTGAACTCAGAGATATCGAGACGGCCGAAAGCGTCTTGCATGCTGTCAATACCGGACAGCTGGTCTTTACGACCCTGCATACTACTGATGCCCGTGAGACCATTGACCGGCTTATCGCGATCTTTCCCTCCTCGGAACAAAACCGTGTGCGTATGGTGCTTGCATCCAACCTCAAAGCTGTCATCTCACAGCGTCTTATCAGAAGTCTGCAGAACACACTTGTTCCTGCCGTAGAGATGATGTTTATGAGTCCCAGAATTGAGTACATGATCCGTACAAGCCAGGATGCCGATATACCTGATGCCATGCTCGATGAGACAGGATCTTATGGCTCGGTGACATTTAACCAGGCACTTTTTGAGCTTGCCCTAGCCGGTACCATCAGTGAAGAGACCGCGTTTAGCTATGCGACCAGTGCGTCTGATCTGAAACTCCTCTTTACGACAAGCCCCGAATATCAGCATAAAAGAGAAAACGAAGCACCGGAGGAGATCCACCTGGCAGAGGATGAGGAAAAAAGAAGGGAAGATGAAGTCAGAAGAAAAGAGCAGATGGATGCCAGACAGGAAGCCCTCAATAAACTTAACAAAGAGCTGTAAGGCTTTTTGAAGCAATCCGGCCGCATAATAATAAAAAGAGGAAGGAGAACTATCATGGATGTAGATGCCTATACGATTCTTTACCTGGCTCCTGGCTTTCTTCTTGTCGCTTATATCATCAGTCTGATCTTCGGTGACAGCGAATAAGAGAGCAGTTGTCCTCCAGTTCGGATCACTCAATCTCTTACGAAGTCTTACTCTGCTATACTTTTATCATGATTAATGAACACTTAGTGCTAGGCAGCACAAACACCCTGCGTATCGATCGTATTACTGAACCTGGTCTCTTCTTGATGGCGGCCGATGAGAAAGATGTACTTCTTCCCAATCAGTATGTCACCAAAGAGATGAAAGTAGATGATGAGATAGAGGTCTTTGTCTATACTGACTCTGAAGACCGCATTGTTGCCACGACTGAAAGACCGCTTGCCATGCTTGAGGAATACGGCTTCTTCAAAGTCGTCGACCTTACCCACTTCGGTGCCTTTGTGGACTGGGGACTTCAAAAAGACCTTTTTGTACCCAAAACCCATCAAAAATCAAACTTCAAAGTCGGTGAACAGCGTATCCTCTATGTCGATTATGACGAGAAAACCCACAGGCTTATCGGCTCAGAACGCCTGAGTAAACACCTGAAACCGCACAGAAAAGAAATAAAGCCCAACCAGGAAGTCTCGATCCTTATCATGGCAAAGACGCCTATGGGATATAAATGTATCGTCAACAACAGTTATGAAGGTATGATCTTTCATAATGAGATATTTGAAGATGTCAAGGTCGGTGACACAAAGAAGGCTTTCTTGAAAGCCTCACGCCCGGATGGAAAGCTTGACCTCTCTTTACAGCCTATCGGCAATCAAAGCTCCGATACTGCCCAGACAAAGATACTTGAGCTGCTCAATAGTAGCAAGGGCAAACTTCCCTATAACTATAAAAGTGATGCCGAAGAGATCAAGAATATATTCGGTCTCAGTAAGAAAGCTTACAAACGTGCCCTTACAGCACTCATCGATGCAGAAAAGATCGATGTCAAAGAGAACGGAATCTATCTGAGATAATCACATACCAAGCCGTGCCAGGACCTTTCTTGCCAAGGATGGAAAGGTCGTCAACTTCCCTCCGTAGACATGGAGCACTCTGTTTTTGCCAAGCTGATGCAGATCCAGCTTGTATTCCCGTGACATTTCACTCTTATCTTTTTTCGTTTTGATAATGGGGCGTGTACCGATGAACACCTCTTTGATATCAGCTCGTGTCAGCTTCTTCTTTAAATAGCGATTACTCTCTTGTAAAAGATACTCGATGTCCTCATCATTGACCATGATGTCATCGACCCTTCCCTCTTCACTGCGTTCCGTCGTACCGATCAGTGTGCTGTTTTCTTCCGGGATAATGAAGAAGATCCGTTTTGTGCGTGTTTCAAGGAGTAAGGGCTCAGGTACCAACATACCCTCTATCACAAGGTGGATACCGCTTAGCTTCTCTATGCAGAAAGACGATTTCAACGCAAAGCTCTTATTGACTTCATCAACCCACGCTCCTGTCGCATTGATTAGCAGCCGACTCTTAACAACGATTCCATCGACTTTCACGTTTATAGCGTCTTCTGCTGTTTCGATGCTTTGAACCTGGGATTGCTCACGTATTTCAGCACCCATACTGCTCGCTTCTTTTGCCACTCTTTGCGTAAGTGCCTTATCATCGGTCTTGGCATCGTAATATCTGAAAACCGTTTTAAGCCCATCTCCTCTGATACCATTGAAGGTCTTTAGGAAGCGTTCCGTAGAGACTTCTGAAGCTGACTCACCATGCTTTGCAAAAAGTGAATAGAACCACAGACCCAATCGTATCATCCAAACGGGACGACCTGACTCTTCATAAAGAGGTAGATAAAAAGGTCGTAATCTTACCAGGTCGGGATAATGCTGCAAAAGATATGTCTGATCCTTCAATGCTTCTTGGACCAGAGAAAACTCATAATGCTCAAGATACCTCAGACCGCCGTGTATAAGCCGGGATGAATGAGATGATGCACCCGAGGCGATGTGATCTTTTTCAAGGACAAGGACGCTTTTTCCCTTCTTCGCCAATGCTTTGGCAATAGCCAGACCATTGATCCCTGCTCCCATAATAACCGCATCATATTGGCTTTGCATCGAAACTCCTGTATAATTATTATAACCAAACAGAAAAGACACCGAATGAAGATTATCGCCCATCGTGGTTTTAGTGACAAATATCCTGAAAATACACTTTTGGCTTTTGAAAAGGCACTGGCTGAAGATGTCGACGGCATAGAAACTGATGTCAGACTCAGCCGTGATGAGCAGGCCTTTATCTTTCACGATGACAGCCTCAAACGTCTTGCCAGAGTCGATATGGCACCTGAAACACTTACCTTGAACGAACTTCAAAACTTAACGTTGACAAGCGGTCAGAAGATTCCCTCGCTGGGCGATCTCTTAAGTGTTGTCGATGCAAAAAGCATGCTCATTCTCGAGATCAAATATAACCCCGCTACCTATAAAAAGCTCTGCCTGATCATCGAAGAGCATATCCACGACAAGCTGGAATGGGTACAAGTCTCATGTTTTGATGACTGTGTCCTCGAAGAGATGCATAGAATCAACCCCGATATCAAACTCCATAAACTCATCGACAAGGCTTCTACGCTCAAGGAGAAGGAATTGGCTTTGAAGTATGACTACATCGACTGTTTTGACATCGATGTCAAACTGGCAAAGACCGCACTTGAAAACGGTCTGATCAGTAAACACAAGGTCATCTTCTGGACTGTCGGCAAAGAGGACCTGAGCCAGGAGATAGCAGCCGGACTCTATGCTGTTATGAGCAATGATCCTCAGCACGCAAAAGAGCAGTATGCTTAGACGACAGTTCCGATCCTTCTATTACTATCATAAGATCCATGACATGGAAAAGCTGGTAGAACATTTCTCTGTCTTTGGGGGTCTGGGCTGGCAGATCGATATTGATGCACCCCTTGAAGAGCTCATCGAGACCGAGATATTGGAAAACTTTACAACTCTTCACAACCAGATCCTGGCACTGACAACAGACGAACCGCTCTATGCCAGACTGCTTACGACTCTCGCCCGCGGTGACCGACGTATCTTCTCCGCCTTTAACAAAAGCGGTGTCAGTAACCTCTATGGCGGGCAAAGCCTTAAACATCTTCAAAATACCGGTGTCCTTGAAGTCGAACATTCCAGAGAAGAAGCACCCAATAGAGAAGGACAAAAGCTCAAACGCGAGGTGGCAAGGCACCGTATCTCACACAAGATGCGATTCACCTCTCCCTTCTTGCGCTTCTGGTTCTACTTCATCTCTCCAATGCGACGCTATATCGAGGAGGGAGAATATGAAAAAGTTATCTACAACTTCAAAAAACACCACCAGAGCTTTGTCGGCTATACCTTTGAAGAGCTCAGCAATGAGATGATGAAGATGAAGCTTGCTGCACTTCAGCTTGTCGACAGCGGAAGCTACTGGGACAGGCATGTTGAGATCGATCTGATGGCTAGCAGTAAAGATGAGAGACTTATCGTCGGCGAGTGTAAATGGAAAAACCACAAGATGAACAAGAAGGAGCTCAACCGATTGATGGAAAAATGCGAAAAGATTGATTTTCATCCCGATATCTACATGCTCTTTGCCAAACGCGGTTTTTCAAAAGAGCTGTTGAGCCTTAAAGGTGACTCACTTTACCTCTATTCCTGTGACGACTTTGAAGACCTCCTTCAAAATGTCACCGAAGCCGATCTTATAGAGGGGTTCTCAAGAATATAAACGGAATCATCTCATTGCGCTTATCCGGTGCAAACATCTCCGCCAATCCTATAAGTGGAAGTCTCGTTTCACTGTTAAGTAGACGTTTGATTCCCAATGGCTCGTTCCTGTTCCCATGCACAAGTACGAGACTTCCTTTCCGAATTGTCTCACCTTTGGCAAGCCATGCCAAACTCCCTACAGGGATAAGGCCCAATTCTCTGACAAGATAGTTGAAATCCTTCTCATTGGAGACCAACCCGGCAAAACGAAAAAAGAGTGATGGCACCCTGCCTTCTTTGATGAGAAAAGCCTCGTTCTCAAGGACCTCTTTTCCAAACTTGACACCTTTAAGGTTGATAAAGTTCTTCTCTACAGGAATATGTTGTTTATAGGGATGTCTGGCCCCATGGTTTATCCACGTAATGTCCAATTTTCCTGCATCTTCCCAGGCCTTAAGGAGTTCAAACTCCGTACGATGGCTTAATGCCCACTTCCTGGTCATACTGATACTGACAGGACATCCCTCTTCTGATGCAATCAGGTGCCTGAAAAACTCAAACTCAAAACCACGTTTGCTTGAAGGACACATATCGATGGTGATGACATAAGCATCTTTCTCTCCCTCTTTTATACCTCTGTTGACACGTCCTCTTGGCTGGTTCAAGACAGCTCTTTTAAGTTCTTGATAAGGGGTATCCTGTCGGCAAGGTGACAATTTGACAGCTTCTTTGAATGAAGCCATAGAAGTCTCAAGGGTGTATGTGTTGACCAATAAATAGTTTTTTGATGTACTGAAGATTCGCAACAAGGCCTGTTCATAACCATTGACTTGAATACATGGCTGATTGAAAAAAAGCTCTTTTGCCATCAATGATGAACAAAACAGCAGGAACAAGAAGCTATATCTCATAACGTCTACCAAGGCTTATTGGCACTTGATTGGCAAGAGGACTCTATCCATGGGTTGATATGCCCTTGACGGTCGACAACTTGTCTGTAGATATTGCACTCTTTCTCATCTACCTTATCCTGCTTGTGCCAGGTTAGATAACGCATCTGCTCGTCATAGGAAAGATTAAGACCG
>JBFEWG010000082.1:0-8873 GCA_041546465.1 Sulfurimonadaceae bacterium | reverse complement strand
TAATTGGTGGAATACTTCCAATTATTCCTTGGGTTAAAATCAATGATTGGTTTGTACCATGGGTAGAACTAAAAGCATAACAACTACTAGGAGCGCAATAGTTTCCCCTATGGCGAAACTATTGCTCACGATGAACGTTATGCAACTGTAATAGTAAATTAATGGAGGTGCCAATGTATACTAGGATAATAGTTGCCATTATTTCGACTGTGTTGATAACTTCATGTGGCACTACTAGATTATCTAAAAATGATATTTCTGATTTTAAGACTGGTACGAAAGCCATAGTAAAAACATATAATCAGCCTTTGGCCGCAGGGTTAATATTTGGCGATGAGCCTGTGACAAAAATCATAGCCGTTGATGGCAAGAAAATTCATGGTGCCACATTTAAGTTAGATGAACAGATCACTGTTGATGTTGGACTGCAACAAATAGAGTTTAGCTGTTCAAACCGAGGTGGTTATGATGAAAGAGATTTTACTGAAGTAATTCAATTAGACCTTAAACCCCATCACGAATATTTAGTTCGTTGTTCCTTAGACTCTGCGTTTGGAACTGATGGCTCGAATGAAGGCAGTTTTAGTATTAAAGAAAAGAGTTTAAAATAAAATGGCTGCTACAAAGGCTTAAAATAGAGAAGAAAGATAAAAAAATAGAAACTTTATTACTTTTTAATTTAGACCAAACAAAAAAGGAAATTGGGAACAAATAGCGTACTCAGAAGAAGTAGATAGTGACAACAATGAGTACTATTTGATTTTTGTTCTAAGTTCAAGGACAGAGCATACTTATAAGGGAAATATTAATACCTTAACAAATACGAGGAGACGCAATCATTTACCGCAAGCGGAAAATGATGCCTCACGACGAACGTTATGCTACACAAAAAAATTTATGAAAGTTGGAAAAATTGTATCCAAATGAGCTAGTTCAGATTAGTCGATTTCTCATTTCTTCAGATGCCCACATCTTAAGAGGTCTGTTGGAAACTGAAGATATTGAAGCAATTGTTATAGATGAACAATTTTCATCAAACTTACCTATATACCCATCTATTTTAGGGGGTATAAAAGTATTTATAGCTTTTAAGGATTTTGAAAAAGCAAAAGAAATTACAGTGGAATATTTTAAAAATATTGAAGAGTCGAAAAGATTATGCCAAAACTGTGATTCACAAAATATTGAGCACGATTTCAAGAAACAAGGTACAAATACTATTTTGAACCTTATTACAGCTTTTATATCTGGAGGATTTCCTTTTACAGGGAGTACAAATAAATATAAAAAATGTATAGACTGTGGATTTGAGTGGTAAACTTACACTACAGCATAACAAATACGAGGAGAGTAATAGTTTCCCCTACAGCGAAACTATTGGTCACGACAAAGGGTAGGGGAGAAGTTAATTGATATGAACTATAGAATAGAAGGAATAGACTATCTTCGAGCGATGATGTCTCTATTTGTTGTTATATGGCATATGGGTGGCGGTGGGCGATCACTTATATTCTCGCAAGACGCTTATCTACAGCATGTTTTTACGGTATCTGACTTTATAAATTTTCATTTACTCTTGTTGGCAGTTCCAGTTTTCATTTTTGCCTCGATCTTTCTATATTCTTTAAAGCCCGCTAATAGCACAGGGTTCAAAAAGCAATTTACACGTATATTTTTATTACTGTCATTTTGGCCGATAGCATTGATCCTATACCGCAATGGCTATCAAGGACTGGCTGCCATAGTTCCAAGTTCTCCATCTGATGTTGTATATATAATATTACGGGCCGGTAAAACGATCTATTACTTTTTTACCAGCCTGATAATCTGCCTTTTCATCGCGCACCTTTTCATGCAGATAAATCGAAAGCTCCAAATATCACTCTTTTTGATCTCGATCGTTTTATTAGCAGCCTTGCCTCAGCTTACCAAGATGACAGGTTTTTATCCCTTAAGTGCCTATTGGAGTCCTTTGAACTTCATCCCGCTGTCATTTGCCGCAGTTCTTTTTGCTCAAAATAGAGAAAGTATTATCAAAAACAGAACTGTTGTTCTGTTACTTTCACTCGTGCTATGTGTGCTGTTTTCCATATTTGAATGGAATTATTCAGTGGATCAGATATTCATTCCTGGCCAAGGATATGCCATTCCAGCCTATACCAGGACCTCCCTGTTGTTTGCTGTTATGGCTGTCTTTACAGTGATGCTCGATCCAAGGATAAAAGCGAATAGTATCATTAAATATATGGCCCAATATTCATTGGCGCTTTATTGTCTGCATCCCTTCTTGATCAGTCCCGTAAAGAGGATGGTAAGTCTTGTTTTTCATGACAGTGCTATTGCCCTGTCTGTATCGATCATATTTGTCGTGATATCAAGCTATTTTATTGCGATGCTTCTGCAGAAATATTATCTCCGAGAGAGAGTTATTATGTAAACCCGATAAGAAAGATTGACGTAATCTTTCATCTTCCAAACTGATATAAAAACTGGTGCTTTTTTCTTTAAGTGATATCAAAATAATAAAGGTTAAACTGTCCTCTTTAATTCCAAAAGAAAAGACCGTTTTGAACGTTTAAAAGGATAACACCCATGAGCCCTTCTAACAGAGAAGTACAACTGCGTAAGACCTGTGAGCTTTATGCCTATGTGCTGGCTTCCCTTGGCAAAGAGGTACCGGAAATGGTACAAGAGTGTGCAGACTCTTATGACTACCCGGTAGACTGTGTAAAAGAGCTCTCACAGGCATTGCAGGGCCTGGATAGCGAGACTTATGAGAAGATCGTAAACGATACACAGTCACAACAGTCACGTGACCTTGCACAATGGTGGGAGATGTACCAGGTATATATACCCCTTAGATAGAACAGGGAGCATTTTAAAGGAGAAAGAGAATGAAAAAAGTCATACACATACCAGCGATCTTATTGGCTTGTCTGTTCAGTTCAGATCTGTTTGGTTCAGATGTTTTCACGCAAAAGAACATCGGTCTGGAAGCGGCAAACGATATTGCAAAAATGAGTATAGATGCCTGTCGCAAGGACGGGTTTAACGTGTCGGTGGTCGTGGTCGATAAACATGGTAATATCCGCAGTGTGATGCGAGATGATCTGGCAGCGAAATACACGATAGAGATCGCACAGAAAAAAGCCAATATGGTGGTGATGTCAGGCATCGCTTCAGGTGCATTTAGAGACGCCAGAACGGATATTCAACAAGAGTTGAATCATATCGAGGGATTGATAATGATGCAAGGCGGCCTGCCTATCCGTGCGAGCGGCATACTCATCGGTGCTGTCGGAGTGAGCGGTGCGCCTGGAGGGGATAAGGATGAGGCCTGTGCTGCTGTCGCATTGAAGGCAATGACGGAACGCTTGGAGTTTGTCGGTGAGGACTGATCACTGAGAGAGCCTTGATCTGCAAGCTATATGGTTTGTTTAGGCTTCTCTTTTTTTGTCAGGCTTCATCTGTGCGATGACTTCCAATGCCTGGTCTAATTGCTCCGGGATCAACACAAAAGAGTGAACGCCTGTCTCGATAAGCCCTCCGATCTTGTCTTCGTCTTTAGGTGCTACCAGAGCAGCGACGATGAGTTCAGGTTTGAACTGTTTGATCTGTTTCAAAAAGGTAATACC
Organism: Sulfurimonadaceae bacterium; assembly: GCA_041546465.1. Taxonomy (GTDB): domain Bacteria; phylum Campylobacterota; class Campylobacteria; order Campylobacterales; family Sulfurimonadaceae. The sequence goes on along the minus strand of JBFEWG010000082.1, from coordinate 5,238 downwards.
ATCAATAGGATGTACAGTGACATCACTGATGACGATATGGTAGGGGTTTTTACTAATAAACTTAAGCGCTTGGTTCGTATCGGCTACGATCTCTACTTTATCAAACAGCACTTTGAACATCTCAGTGCCCAGATCAAACATAGAGGTATCCTCTTTGATAAACACCAGATCCATTTTTTTATCATCGCTCATTTTTTTCCTTTTATCTCAAACCGTTTATTTCTATAGTTTAGATGCTTATGCCTGTGTTTCATAGGGGTTGAAGTGGGCAATCGTCTCAAGTGCCTGCTCAAGTTGGTCTGCGGTCAATTCAAAGGCATTGATCCCGAGATCTGCAATGCCATAAAGCTTGTCTGTGTCCTTGGGTGCTACAAAGGCAAAGATGCATTGTCCCGGTTTTTTATCTTGAAGCTGTTTTAAAAGTCCAAGCTCCTTAGGGTCTACGCTTAGATCGCCAATGACGATATCATAACTGTTCGCATCAAAAGAGGTAAGCGCTTCTTCGCGTCCCTGTACAAAATCAACGGTATCAAACAATGCATCAAATACCTTACTGCTTGTATCAAACAGGGATTGAGCATCTTTGATAAAAAGGATATTCCATTTCGTGTCAGCCATACTTTTTCCTTATTTAGATCTTTTTTGGACTGCTAAAAAACTCTTTGACAAGCGCTATGGCTTTTTTCTTAAAGATCTCAGCAGTATCGGGTGCATAGACTTCATCGGCTGTCTGTGAGAAAAGCTCCAGCCAGCGTGCAAAACTTTCTCTTTTTATGTGAGGCATCTTCACATGGGCTCCGACAAAGTTTCCGTAATAGGTGTCTTCGCCTAAAAGCTGAGCCAGCCAAAAGTCTGCCAATAGCTCTATATGCTCGATCCAGTCCTCATCGCTTATATCATCCCCGATCTCGTCGATAAAAAAAGGGGCCAATTCCTGATCTTCAATAGCCTTAGTATAAAATGCAGTCATCAAGACTCTAAGGTTCTCTCTGGTGATACCGTTGTGCAGTTCTATCCCTCATCCTTTTTGTACCAACTATCTAAAAACACAAGTGCGATCAAGAAAGTAGATGATTTTTTTGAAATGAAATTATAGCAGGATTTAAACAGAGCCAAAAGTCCATCATCCATTTAAAACATCAACCAAGAGTAGGCCTGATAAGCCAGAAGATCATACTGCATGATCGACTTCAGAGGTGTTGGCGTATGATAAAGAATATAGAGGAATACACCTCGTTCAGGTGAGTCTTGATCTGACTGAGAAGTTTGCTCTTTGGAGTTGAGTCCGGGCTTGGGATATAAAGAAAAGAAGCGATATCAAGTAGTATACAGCTTTTTTAGACTATAATTCTATACTAGTAAATATCTTTAGAGTATGCAGGAATAATATGCCTATCACAATTAGACCTTATTTGGACATGCAATTTGACAAACCTAAGATATACCTTGTTTCTATTCTCTACGATAAGTATGTCTCATGGGAGTTTTGTGTGCGAATGCTTACGACCATCTTTCATAAGAACCGGGAGGATGCAGAAGCGATTGCCCATGAGATCGTGACCAATGGTGAAGGGTTCTGCGGTGGCTATATACTGGAAATAGCAGAGACCAAAGCCGAGATAGTCGAAGAACAGGCAAAAAAAGAGGGCTTTTCTCTCTCCTGTCTGGTCGAGGAAGCTTAGTCCTTATCCTGTAAGAGTCATACGACTTCTGCCCCCGCTGTCTCTTTGGCAGTTACTTACTTTGATACTATCCTTTAAACTTTATGTATATCGAAACTTCTTGCCATCTGTCAGAAAGTATAAACTTTTTATAGCTATAATCTTTTTTTAAAACCTTATTTTATGGAGATAAAATGCTGATTCAAGAACACGAAGTACAACAGGTCGCCAATGCTATGATGAATATGTTGCATGAAGATGAACTGGAACTGATTAATAATTTTTATGATGCTATCAAAGCCAAAGATATAGACAAGATCGATGAACTCTTTAAAACTGTTTTGGCTGAAGTAGAGGCACACTTTAAAACCGAAGAAGATATGATGGAACAGAGTGCATACTCTGATATGCAGATGCACAAAAGCGATCATGACCTTATGCGAAAAAAACTGGAAAAGTTTTATAAACGATGGGAAGTGCTGAAGGGTCCAAAAGAGGTACAAGGCTTTTTAGAAAACGATTTCAAGAAGTGGTACACGCAGCACATCTCAAAATGGGATTCACAGACAGCTCCGCACATCGGCTGATATGAGGTACCTAAAAGCATGATTCTGCAGCAGAATCATGCGGGCATCCCTTTGGCTCATGCTTGATGTTTTTGAGTAAGAGAATAGGGGCTTTTAAACCGCAGACTTGAGTTGCCTGCGGGCGTTATCGGGCGAGTATTTCGTCCAGTTCTTCTTCATAGATTATTTCGTTTTCAAGCAATGATTTTGCCAGTCTCTCTATAGTGCTCCAATGTTGATTCACCAGGTCAGTAGTGTTCTTCTCACCTTCAAGCATCCAGCGTTCAAGGGCACTGTTGATCTTTTCATGATAGTGCTCCGTGTCTTTGGAAGAGATGGAGTTCCCTTTGGCATCCATGACACCGTTGATGTTGATATAGCCGACTTCTTTGTCCATCCCGTAATGGGCTATGGCTGCATAGGCATCACGTGTGGCCTGCTGCAAGTCATTTGAAGCGCCCGTATCCATACCTTCGATCTCGCCAAAGCGTTTCATCTGTGCCGTTCGTCCTGCCAAAGAGACACATATCTTGTCTTTGAAGTCTTTGACCGTCATGTTGTCTTGGACATCATTATAGTTGTGTGAGATAAAGTGCTCATTATTGTCCCTTGGGGTAAGACTGACATGTTCGATATTGACATGCGGCATCAGGGTTTTGGAGATGACGGCACGTCCTGCTTCGTAGACCGCTGTCTCTTCGAACATCTGCTCAAGAGAGAGGTAAGACTGCCGTTCACCGTATTTGATCGTATTGATCTGTTCGATCAGGATCTCCTGGGTGATCGCAGTCAAACCGTGACGCAGACAGAAATAAGACGCCTCTTTGCCCAGCATCTCAAGTTGAGATCCTGTAAATCCCGTCGTGTACATCAGTAGTTGTTTCATATCAAAGCTGCCTGATGTAGGTTTCTTTTCGATAATCTTGTTTAAGAAATACTGACGGGCGTCTTTGTCAAGATTGTTGATCTCGATGTGGATCTCGACACGACCTGGTCGGATGATGGCAGGATCGATGTTCTCTTTATAATTGGTTGCGGCGATGACGAAGATATCTTCGCCTTTACGGCCTGTAAAGCCGTCCATCTCTGATAAGAGCTTATTGATAGGTACTTCTCTGCCGTTTTCACCGTCACGCTTTCCGATCGTATCGATCTCGTCAATAAAGATAATAGCGGGTGCATAGGCCTTTGCTCTGGTGAAGATCGACTTGGTCTTCTCCGGTTGGAGCAGTTCAAGTCCCGTCGTGGAGATAAACGGGAGTTCCGCCTCTTTGGCAAAGGCTTTTGCCAGCATCGTCTTTCCTGTCCCCGGAGGTCCGTAAAGAAGCATACCTTTTGGCGGTGCGATATTGAAACTTTCGAGTAGCTTTGGTTCTTTGAAAAAGTTGATGACCTCGCCCAGTCTCTGCTTCGCCTTGTGATGGCCCGCGATATCGTCAAAAGAGACATTTGGGATGTCAAAGACAAGACCGTCTTCGCTGAAGTCTTTGATCCTGACCACTTGTGAAAACTTGCATGAGTTTACCTTGTAGGTGATGACACCGTTTTTCTCAGTGATGCTATCGTTGATGTCAAGGGTCGTGTTTTTTCTAAAGAGTTCTCTTACGAGTGTCTCGCTTTCGATAAGCGGATCGACCCGCTCTTTTAAAAATGTAACAGCCTCTTTGGAGAGTGCGACTTTTATCTGCTTGAAACTCATGATCGGCTTGTCTGTGTCTTGCATGAACTGTGTGATACGGTTGAAGAAGTAGGCGCTTACCTTCTCTTTAAGACGTCTGGCATCAAGTTCGGGAGCAAAGTTGAGCATCTGGATCGTCAGAAAGTTGTCAAAGTTTTTGGCGACGACAAACTCGATCTTATATTGCTGGTAAAACTCGTCTTTAAAGTCCAAGAACACCCGTTTGGATATCTTTTCAAAGGCATCATACTCAAGCTTGTTGAACAGGACGATGTTGGCTTTGGAGAATCTGGAGACCAGTTCCGGTACGATCGCTTCTTGGATACCGCCGCTTCTGCTTTCTCTCTTTTTCTCTCTTTTGATAGCCTCAAGGATCATCGATTCGGCTTGGATATAGTCTTTTTTGACCAGGTCTTTGAACCGGTAGTCAAGGTAAAGCTCTTTACCGACACTCGTCGTGATAATGAAGATCGCCTCGGTAAAGTCTACCAGGTAGTTCGCATTTTCGTCATTGTAGATGATGTCCTGGTCCTCGTTACACGGCTCGTCGGTGATCTTGTCCCAGCCACAGGCATCGCGCATCTTTCCGCCTTCAAAGATGGAAAAAAGGTTGTTTTGGATGGTGTTGTCACATTTCTCAAAGGAGTCAAGTACGATGACAGCCTTGGGGTTTCTGTGTACAAAACCTGTCAGCTGGCCGACACCGTAGCCTTTCCAACCGGCAGGGTAGCCGTAAAGCTCTCCGCCGTTTTGCTGATGGTACTGGGTCATGTCAAACTTCATGATCTTGTACTTCGGCATGTTTTTAGCCATCAGTTCAGCCAGGAAGGTCTTACCTGTAGCAGGAGACCCTAAGAAGAGGTAGGTCGCCTTCGGCCCTTTCTCATCTTTGACAGAAGTCTTCATACTGTTGGCTACGATGTTGATCGCCTGTTCTTGTCCGAATAGCTCTTTTGAAAGCTCTTCTCTGAAATGCTTCACAAACTCGATATTGCTCTGTGCTTCCTTCACCGCATCATCATCCCAATCCCCTGCATCCAGTTTCTTGTGTTTTTCGATGTTTGCTTTGACCAGTGCTTCTGTTTCTGTCATATTCTCACTCTTTGTTTTTCATTTTTATGATAAATAAATTAAAATAATTGCTTTGAATCTTTTACTTACGGCTGTCTGCAATACGTTTGAGCATGTCATCAAGACCGCCGGTTGAACGTACTTCTATCACGGCTGTCACTACGGCATGCAAGGCAACATATTGTAGATAGGTTGTAATGTCTTCGCAATGGCTGTTCTTCATGTTCTCTTCGATCTTCTCTATTTGCGCCTGCGTGGCTTT
>JBFEWG010000154.1:0-4184 GCA_041546465.1 Sulfurimonadaceae bacterium | reverse complement strand
GGGTGGTAAGATGCGCGATTATTGCGGTTGGGACAAGATCACCGATGAACCGTGTAACGAAGACCCTGATATTATCTACAATGATGAGAACGCAAACTATGTCGTTGATTTTACCGAGGCGATCTTTATCATCACGACAAGCGTAGGTAGGGAACTCTATCTTGATTACAGGTTTAAAGACCTTGTCAAAAAGGATTACATCCAAGCAGAATCGATGATCCTGGATGCTATCAAGCGCGAAAAGAAACGTGAGAGCAGAAGCGGTGGTATCCAAGAAGCGATCGTTCCAGAACTGGTATCAAGGTTTTCGAAGGCAAATATCGTTCTGTTTAACAAGCTTGATTATGATGCCTTTGAGAAGATCTCAGAGAAGGTATTCCTGGGCTATAAGGATGAGTTCAAATCGCAATATAACATCGAGTTCATCGTATCCAAAAACTTTCATGATTTTTTGACCCTTCAGATACTCAATTTCGCTCCGGAGCTCGATGCCAGACGCCTCAAGGACAAGGTCAGTACCCTTTTCTTCAACAGGGTTACCGAGTTCATCCAAAGCTTGGACAAACCGATAACTAAATTCAAACAGATCAAGGTCTCTATCTCTAAAGATTGCGTGAATTTCATCAAAGACAGAGTCAACCCACTGATAGAAGACGAAATGCTTGTACGTGAGCTTTTTAGAAAGAACACGACGCTGGAGATGGATGACAAGTTCACTGAGAAAGACGGTGTCATCACCTACAAGATCAACAGCTGTAAGTTCAGACAGGTCATCAGGATCAAAGATTTCAGTGAAGACGGCCTCGTCTTCGACATTCCTAAGGTCTCTTTCGATGATATCGCCGGTCACCATAAGGCGAAGCAGCGACTGGGTGAAGTAATCAACTTCTTTAAAGACCCTAAACTCTTAGACAGTTTTGATATAGAACCGCCAAAAGGGATGCTTCTCTACGGCCCTCCGGGTACCGGTAAGACCATGCTGGCTAAAGCTTTTGCCAAAGAAGCTGAACTTCCGTTTATCTCTATTACGGGTCTGGAACTTCTCCAGCCTGAAAAGACCAAGCAGATCTTTGCCAAGGCTAAAGAGTACGCACCGGCCATTGTCTTCATCGATGAGATCGACACCATCGGAAAACGTGGTGCCGGAAACGGTAAAGAGGTGCCAATTAATAAACTGCTCTCTGAGATGGACGGGTTTGCCGGTAAAAAGGGCGAGAATGTCTTCGTCATTGCTGCGACAAACTACAAAGAGAACATTGATAGTGCTATCATCAGACCGGGAAGGATCGAGATCCATATCGAAATCAACAACCTTGATAAAGATGCCAGGACTTACTTTCTTGACAGAACGATCAAACACAAGCCGACCAGCGGTAAGTTCGATATGAACAAACTGCTGATGTATACAACAGGCCTTACCGGTGCGCAACTGGAACTTTTAGGCAAAGAAGCTGCATACCACTGTCTTCGCAACGGCCTGCCTGCAATCACGCAGGAGATATTGATCGATCAGATCAACAAGATCAAATACGGTGAACAACAATCCTATTTATCGCCGGAACAGATGTTTGAAGAGACAGCTGTTTATGAAGCAGGCCGTGCCGTGATCTCCAAGGTCCTAATGCCACATGTCCATATAGAACATATCAGCTTGACACCCAAGGCCAATAACGAGCACTTTGTTTCACAAAACTATAATGATGTGCAAGACAACATGACGGTCAAAGACTTCAAAGACAAGATCTGCGTCTCTTTAGCCGGAAGGACTGCTCAGATAAAGCAATTCGGTGACATCGATGGAATGGATACGGGTGCTTCGAATGACTTGCAACAGGCAACACGTGATGCCTATACAGCAATAGCGCACTATGGAATGGACAAAGAGGTCGGATATATCAATATCAACGGTGTCATGGATGCAAAAGAGAATACCTTCAGCAATCGGGATACACGACATTATCATACAAAAATAGATACAGCACTTGAACGCTGGATGCTTGAAGGTGAGAACAACACGACAGCTTTGGTCAACGAACACTGGAACACAATACTGAAGCTGTCAAAACTGCTGCTTGAAAAAGAGATTATTTATGAGGATGAGTTGGATAAGGTCCTGGCCGGTTAACACACTCCAAACAGGGCCGTTCCTTCTTGGTTATTCGTAAAAAATAAGGTTAGGCCTCTTCTACAAGACAACATAAAGAGTAACCCTCTTTTTTTGCCATCTCTTCTACGATCGACGCTTTGGTCTCGGCAACATCTATCATGTACCCGCCGCAAAAGCCTTCGCCATTTGTCACAATCTCATGAGCAATGGCTTCAGCATCCTCTTGGTTTTTATGAAAAATGCACATAAGCGTCTTCACACAAAACTCCCACGGCACATACTTGTCGTTTAGAATAGAGACGAAGTACATTTTGGGCTTGTCAAATTGCATGTCCAAATATGGCTTGATTGTTATTGGCATCTTTCACCTGTATAATTTCAAAATATTGAATAGATTACAAATTATAAACTAAAAAAACTGTATTGGACTTAATTTTATACGTTACATTCATGCATCAATGATCAGTAGAGGTCATACACCCTGTGTATTTCTGATAAAACAGACGCCAAAAAGTAAGCGGATATGTGCTTTTGGATATGCCACTGATCACCGTTTTTATGCATGCTTATACCTCTATTTTTTGTAAATCCTGCTATAATTTCATTTCTAAAATAATTATCATTTGCCTTGATTATACGTTTATCAAAAAATGATCTTTGCACGAAGGATGAAGAATAGAACTGCACGAGAACATTACGAGAGAAAACCTCAGAGTTTTGATGACTTCGTTCTATGAAAAAGCTATTCATGATGATGAGCTGGCTCATTTTTTCAGAGATGAGATCGGAGATGACCTAAGCGATGAGGACTGGATAGAGCATATCGAGCTTCTTGCAGATTTTTGGCTGGCTAAGATGCTTGGAGAAGATACCTATTACGGAAACTTTGTAGGTGCCCATGTCAAGATGCCCCATATCAAGAGAGAAAGTTATGCAAGATGGCTGGAACTGTTTTCACAGACCGCAGACGAAGTCTATATGCCCGAAACAGCTGAACGCTTTAAGAAAAAAGCCATTGAACTGGTCAAAGAGTTCTTTACCAGTACAAAAAAGATCTGACAAAACGGATATACCAATCTGTCTGTTTTGAATAAAGGGAATACATGAGTAACGATAAAAAATGGAATGTGCTTTTTATCAAAGATGAGAAATCTATGTTTGATTCAGACACCAATGCCTTTGAACAGTGCTTTCAAACAATAGACAAAACTCAGGGAAGAGAAGAGTCCCTCAGACTCTTCGAGAAGAATGTTTATGATATCGTCATTTGCGATCTAAGCGTCCAACCGGAAGAGATCGCCTTTATGAAACAGCTTAAAGACAACAAACCCGAACAATGTATCTTTGTCCTGGTTGACGAGAAAGACACCGATAAGGTATATGGATTTGCCGACATGGGTATTCATGCGTTTATCCTGACGCCCGAACAATTTGACCAGGCCCTGGAAGCAATTTCGCAATTCGACCCTTACGAAGAGCAGTAACAGACAAACCAAAAACTTCATACATAAAGGAATATAATGGAAGAAATCAATGCATTATTGGAAAAGTACAATCATTTTAAATACGAACAGATACGTTCTGTAAAATGGGTAACAGAGACTTCGATACTGTTGACTCTTGTCATACAGGATGATGATGGTGAAGACCTTGAGAGTATCAACATAGAATTCAGCGATATCAAAGAGTCTCGACTACTAGATAACAGTGTACTTCCTCTTATGGATATGACAAGCGGTATCACTATTATCGAAGAACATGGCTTATACGGATTTGCACTGGGAAGCGGAAGTGCTATGCTGCATGTCCATAATGCCCCATTATATATTGTTTCCTCAAACATCGAAATCAAAAAATAACACCTCGAATAGACGTGAGTGAATCATAGTATTTTACTCCGGTATGCCCATGCCGGATAATCAGGTATCGTCAAGGATCCTGTTTATTTATTATTTTATTTGCCTAGTTCAAAAGAATAATATGAGTACAAATAAATTATGCTATCATCCGCAAAAATTTGTATCGTTTTAACAAAGGAAGAGATATGGCAAACGGAAAAGTATTATCACTGTATATG
>JBFEWG010000132.1:0-5377 GCA_041546465.1 Sulfurimonadaceae bacterium | reverse complement strand
TTGAAGACAAGGTCAAAACCGTAGGTATAGTCGTCATTCTTACCCTCAAGACGGACGGTGATCGTATCACCATTGTTGACATTGATACTTGTTGAATCAGAAGTAGCATCATTGATAGTAAGAGGGTTCGTACCACAGGCAGCGGCACCAATGTATACGTCAACCGTGTTAGTAGCAGAGATGTAGAAGTCAAGGGTACCATCAGCGTTGATCGTAAAAGTATAGATATCAGTTAAATCTGAGGGGCTTTTTACAAAGTAGCCGGGACCGACTTCAACGTTGGCATCAGTAGTGATGCCATTCATTTCGTTAATCAATTGGGCTTCGGCACAGACATTGTTTGGCTCTACTTCTGCGACGGTAATTGCAAAAGCAAGCTGCGAAGACAGGAAAAATAAGAGAAGTAGACTAGATAGATGCTTCATAAGTCAATCCTTTTTTCTGCACACAAAAAGGGGGCTCAACCCACATGTGAGAATCGTATTAGCTAATTATAACCACAGTTATACTTCAGTTAACGTTAAAATTCACACATAGTACATAATATTTTTTAATTTAGTCTGTTGGTTATCTATTGGTTTACTGGGGGTTTACCGAAGGTTTACGAAAGAGAATCGGCACGCGCTTTTGCTTGAGCAATAGCATCGATGCAGGCATCTCTGACACCGGCTTTTTCCAAGGCGGAATATCCCGCTGCTGTCGTACCGCCCGGGCTCATAACCGAATCTTTCAAAAGAGCAGGGTGTTGCTCCTGGATCAGAACACCGAAACCTTCAAACAATCCCCTCATAATCGCCATTGCATCGGGGCGTTTAAGGCCTTGGTTTACGGCTCCGTCAGTTAATGCCTCCGCAATAAGTGCCAGGTAGGCAGGACCGCTTCCGGCGAGTGCCGTGGCGACATCGATCTCTTTTTCGCTGCCGAGCCAATGAGCTTTTCCTATCGCACTGAATATTTCGAGAGCTTCGTCCTTAAGAGTGTCTGAGCCCGTTAGTGTTGTCATCGATCTTTGTTTTGAAGCAGCCATGTTTGGCATGGCTCGGACATAATCATTGGCTTTAATGGAATTTTTTAAGCTTTCAAGTGTAGTACCGGCCAGGATAGAGTAGAAAGCATCGGCCTGACCGTTAAGCTGCGCAGAGACTTCCTGCAGGTTTTGTGGTTTGACACCAAAGATTATTGTCTTACCGGTGATATCAAAACCTTTAAGGGGGTGTTTATCGATTTTGATACCGAGTTTGGCTTCAAAGGCATCGAGGTTTTCAGGAGTTCTACCGATAACTTCAATATCATAATTATCTTTCAGACCCTGTGCGATGGCCAGAGCCATGTTTCCATTTCCGATAAAGCTAATACGTTTACGCATTGTCATTATCCTCTTTATTCATAAAATCCGCAATTCGCTCAGCCATGCCGTGTCCCTGAGCAGATTTCCCGTCCAGGATGACCTGTGCCATCATCTGGTTATCGGTGTTGAAGATAAAAGGAGCGACAAAATTAACAGTGGACTGGTCCAACGGTGTATGGATGATAACGACATTGAATATGAGGATATTCGAGTCTTCTTTAATGTTTAACAAGGCCTGTGTAGCTTCAGGAATAGTGATCTCGTAAGCTTTTAGCACAAAAGGGTTGATAAGGGTAAAAGATGGCTTTCTGGCATCTTCAGCATTTTCAAGTCGCATAAAGATATCATCGATCTTGGTCAAGGTCATATTTTTAACTGACTCAAATCCTAATAGAGGGAGTTTTAACTCAAACTGCATGTATCGCCTTGATTGTTGTTATATAAGCCAACATTGTAGCACTGTAAATGTTAAAAGGCAAGAAGTGCGTCTGAAATGGCTTGACAAAGGGTCTTTGTGATAAGACTTGACAGTCAAAGAAACGTACAGGCAAAGCTGATGGGATTTCTTAAAAATAAGAGGATTTGTATGGTGTGACGTTTACTTTAAACTCTAACTAACACCTTCTTGGATAAAATCTCTTGCTTTATAAGAAGATTAATTTAGGATGATTATGCGATTAAAAATTTATCTGTTTGTTCTGACTGCAGCAGCACTACTGGGCGGCTGTGGAAAAGATGTATCAGAATACAACAAACCTGCTGCATATTGGTATGAGAAGATGATTAATTCTGTTTCCAGCGGTTCTTTAGAAAAAGCAGACGGGTACTTTTCCTCTTTGCAAAGTGAGCATATCGGTTCCCCTCTATTGGAAGAAGCCACGATGATCATGGCTCAAGCCCATATGAAACAGGGTGAGTATATGCTGGCAGAGCATTTTTTAGACGAGTATATGCGGCGTTTTGCAGACCCACAGGAGAGAGAGTTCGCCGCCTATTTGAAGATGCGCTCAAAATTTATGGCCTTACCTAATCCACGCCGTGATCAGACGCTGATCCATGACGCGCTGATCGAGGGTGAAGCGTTTGTCAAGCGCTACCCAGATTCACCCTATCTGCTCGGGGTCAACACGATGTTGGTCAAACTTTATCTGGCACGGGCAAACCTAAACCAGACCATCTCGAGTCTGTATGAGCGCCTGGATAAGCCAAAAGCTTCGGCCTTTTACGCACAGAAGCAGCCTGAAACATGGATAGACTGGAATGAGGTCGAAGCACCGGATACTCCATGGTACAGAGAAGTGTTTGAAGGTGACGGTACGGAAAGCTGGTATGCATCATGGATACCTAAGTCAACCAGTGTCATCGCTCAAGATGCTGAAGGTAATGATAAAGAATAATCATTGCACTTCATTAAAGAGTTATTACAAAATTTATAAATTATTCAAGGAAATTTTATGCAACTAAGCCATTACAGCTCTTTCCCTGCGGACATTCCTATTATTGCAGAGGATGAACTTTTTTTATATCCATTTATGATCTCACCACTTTTTTTAAGTGACGAGAAGAATATCAAGGCTGCAGCCCTTGCTGTCGAGAACAACTCTTTAGTATTGGTATGTCCGACCCTGAGTGATGAAGAGGGTGCCCGCGATTTTGACGGTATCTATAAAGCGGGTGTCGTCGGTTCTATCATGCGTAAGGTCTCTTTGCCTGACGGCCGTATCAAGGTCTTGTTTCAAGGTCTGGCCAGAGGAAAAATAGTTGAAGAGACGGGAAGCGATCCGATGGTTGCCAAGGTTGATATCATCGAAAGCACTGTTGAGAACGAACTGAAGATGGATGCACTTCTGGAGATTGTACGTGAGAAGGTCCGTACGCTTTCACAAGTCAGCAATTACTTCCCGCCTGACTTGTTACGTACTATCGAAGAGAACCATGAACATGCACGTATCGCCGACCTTATCTGTTCATCGATCAAGATGAAAAAAGAACTTGCCTATGAACTCTTTGTTGAAGAGAACCTAGAGCAGCGTTACCTCAAGCTTATCAATACTCTGACGGGAGAGATTGAAGCGAACAAGCTGCAAAAAGAGATACGTTCAAAAGTTCATAACCGTATTGAGAAAGTGAACAAAGAGTACTTCTTGAAAGAGCAGCTTAAACAGATACAGCGCGAGCTTGGTTCAGATACCCAGCGTGAAGAAGAGATCCAGGAGTACAGAGACAAACTTGAGAAGAAGAAAAAATCTATGGGTGAAGATGCTTACAAGGAGGTGCATAAACAGCTTGAGCGTTTTGCACGTATGCATCCGGACTCATCTGATGCGGGAATGATCCAGACCTATCTGGAATGGGTGTTGGAGATCCCTTACGGTGAGTTGGCCAAGAAGTCTTTAAAGATCGAAGATGTCGAGAAACAGTTGGATAAAGACCACTTCTCATTGAAAAAGCCTAAAGAGCGTATCGTAGAATATTTTTCGGTCAAAGAACTTCTTGAACTTCGAGGGATAAGTGACAAAGAGGGACGTGGTGCGATACTCTGTTTCTCGGGCCCTCCGGGTGTTGGTAAGACCTCTTTGGCAAACTCCATTGCAGAAGCCTTGAAGCGTCCTCTTGTACGTATTGCTCTGGGTGGTCTTGAGGATGTCAATGAGTTGCGTGGACATCGTCGTACCTATGTGGGCGCGATGCCGGGACGTATTGTCCAGGGACTGATCGATGCCAAGAAGATGAATCCGGTTATTGTACTTGATGAGATAGATAAGGTGGGGCGTTCACAGCGTGGTGATCCGACAGCAGCTCTGTTGGAAGTTCTTGACCCTGAACAAAACAATAATTTCAGGGACTATTATCTGAATTTCAATATAGACCTTTCCAAGTCGATTTTTATTGCGACAGCCAATGATGTCAGCCGTATTCCTGCACCGCTTCGTGACAGGATGGAGTTTATTGCTGTAAGTTCATATACGCCACAAGAGAAGTTCGAGATAGCAAAGCGTTACCTCTTGCCGCAAGAGCTTAAAAAACATGGTCTGAAGAGCTCTGAGGTATCGGTCTCAAAAACAGCGATGCACGAGATCATTCATAAGTATACCCGAGAGGCCGGTGTACGTAACCTCCGTCGCCGTATGGCAGATTTGGTACGTAAATCTGCCAAGATGATCTTGGAAAACCCTGAGCTTACCAAGGTTTCGATCACGATCAAGAATCTGAAAGACTTCCTTGAAAAGACAGTGTTTGAGATCGACAAGACGGATCGTGTCCCGCGTATCGGTGTCGTTAACGGTCTGGCATGGACAGCTGTGGGTGGTGATGTACTGAAGATTGAAGCGATACGTATCAAAGGTAAAGGCCAGATGCAGGTCACAGGTAGTCTTGGTGACGTGATGAGAGAGTCCTCGCGCATTGCGATGAGTGTTGTCAAGACTCTCATCGACACCAAAAAGATAGAAATATCATCTGAGGATATCCCACGAAGCCTCAAGGAGCAAGAAGAAAATATAGACGTCGATGTAGCGGAGATCTATAAGCGTTATGACCTTCATGTTCATGTACCTGACGGTGCAACTCCAAAAGATGGACCAAGTGCAGGTATCGCGATGGTCTGTGTTATGGCATCTATCCTCAGCAGTAAGAAAATTCGCTCTGATGTGGCTATGACCGGTGAGATATCATTGACAGGTGAGGTCCTGCCTATCGGCGGTCTGCGTGAGAAACTGATCGCAGCTCACCGTGCTGATATGACAGAGGTGCTGATTCCGTATAAAAACTATGAACGTGATCTTGAAGATATCCCTGAAGAGGTACGTGAATCCTTGACAATTAAAGGTGTGAAACGGATTGAAGAGGTTTTGGATATTGTACTTGTTGATTAGAGTATGACGAAGAAGATTAGAAGGAAGGGATTTCCCTCCTTCTAAAAGAGATTAGAGGTTGATAAGACGTTCGATTTTTTCTGCTACAACCTCAGAACGTACAGGTTTCATGACAAAGTCATTCGCTCCACATTCCAATGCTTCACTCTTTTTT
>JBFEWG010000100.1:0-7614 GCA_041546465.1 Sulfurimonadaceae bacterium | reverse complement strand
GATCATAAAGGTCTCAGTTGCCGTCTCCTGTTTCATCGAGTTGATATTTCCCGAATACTCTACCTGGGAGTCGATGGAGTGCTGTTTCATATGTTCGATGGTGAAGTTGACAGCAGAATAGAGCGGGTACATGAAATAACCCAGTTTCTGCCCTTCGTCCCCTTTTCGGAAACCGAGTTCGGATTGCGGGTCATTAGCCGTGACGGTATTACGTGCATAGACGATGCCTTCAACGATGCCCTCTTTTACCATCTCAAGCCCTGCTTGAAGTGCTACAAGGGTCTTTCCTGAACCGGTCGAGCCTGAGACGACAGTGATATAGTTCTGAGGATGTGTCAACATCGTAAAATAGAACTTCTGTTCGAGGTTGATAGGACGGACAAGGTCCTCATCATAGAACTCACCGAAACGACGGTCAAAGTCACACATCTCGAGGGCATGGTTGTTGATGATGGCATATTTTTGAACACCTGTCTCATAGATCTGTGATGTGCTGTCACCGGACTCCTGAACAAAGGTGATCTGTTCGAAGTTCATATGCGTGTCGATGTCTTCAAGAACTGGCTCATCTCCCTGATAGGTATAGGTATAGGAGAATTCGATTGCATCGGGCTTTTCTACACGGGCGTTGCGGATGCTTTGTGTCTCAATTCCCTGTACTTCTGACGCGATCTTGAAGGAGATATCATTAGTCAGCAGGGTCAGCCCATAGTCGCTCGCGATCTCACCGATTTTGGCATCGTTGAGTCCCAAAACATGTGAAAAATGTTTTTCGATATGGTAGATCTCTCTATAGATGATGTAAACAGGGATATCGGAGTCGACCTGTTCCTCTGGTAAGAGATCATGCGGAAAGTGCATGCTCAGACGGTAGTATTTATCTTCGCAGGTTGTACGGTCTATCCTGGCATTGGCCTGAACACATGCGGGAAGCTCATCGAATTCAATAGGGGTACCGTCTTCATTATCGGCAAGTCGAAAAAACTCACGGGCACGGAAACCGGCATCACCTCGCATATCATCTTTTTTATTATTCAGCTCTGCAAGGACGATATCAGTGATGATAACAGCATTCTCATTATTGTCATTAAGTCGAACGATATGAATTGGATCATCAAGAATGACAGAGGTGTCAAGAAGGTAGCAACTTTGATCAGGATTCTTAGCCATAAGTATTTCCCTTTATGTCAGAATGTTCTATATTATAGCCATACTAAACAAAAAAGAATTCTTAAAAAGTGGAAAATTTAACCATTTTGAAACTGGTAGGGATTAAATCACGCCGACTTGTAAAAGGGCCTCGTCATCAATCTCACTCTGGTCCATCTGTGCTTTGTTCTGGTAGATATAGGCAACAGGGAGGACATCCCAAAACTTATCACTGGGATGGGTGATGCCGGCAAAGTCTAACAGGCGTTCCTGGATCTCAAAGGAAAGCTCATGGAACATGATACTGTCATCTGTAACACTGGCACCAAGCTTTGGATTGACAAGCATCGCTTCTCCCGTTTTTATGTCATAGATGAATTATATATCAAAGAAAATAGTATTAATGTTAATCGTGTCAAATTGAAATTTTTTGATTTTCAAAAGGTGACAGTTAAATTAAAAGTAAAATTTTAAGTATATTATCCTTGTTTTCTTTACTTATTTAAAGAAAGACTAAAATAACTTTGGATATTCTTTCAGCCTTCAACTGAATGGTTCGTTAACTCAGTGGTAGAGTGCCACCTTGACATGGTGGTGGTCACTGGTTCAAATCCAGTACGAACCACCATTCCTAATTTCTCTTTTCCAGAATTTTTAGATTGATAATGATTCAACAGTTTTTTAAGATCCCATCATTTTTTATATTTGAGTCCTGTCACATTCTTTGTAAATACCCCAAATGTGCTATCTATAAATAATATACTTATAATTCAGGCACTTTGCTGTTGGTGAGTGTTTTTATCGTCTCAGCCTGATTCCCTATTGCTTTTTTTGCCGTTGTAAGAAAGAAATTTCTCAGGCTATTGTATATAATATTATAGTTACCTCTTAAAACATATAAGGTATTTTGATTAGGTAAGGGAAGAGTGAAAAATGGGAAGATATGTACTTTTACTGTTTTTCATTGTTTCTACATTGAGTGCAAAGACCTATACACTGTATGTGAATTCATATCTTGACCAACGTACCTCCATTAAAAGATGGGCTCCGACCATCGCGTATTTAAATGAAAAAATCCCTGAGCACACATTCATGCTGCTGCCTATAAAACCGACTGAAGTAGAGAGAATAAAGACTTTGTTGTCTGAAAAGAAAATAGACTTCATCATCACCCAGCCTGCAATCTATTCAGAGTTGCAATATACAAACAAGATCAACAGGGTATTGACGATGACGAACGAGTTTGGGATGAACAGGTTCGGCTCCGTCATAATAACGCATAAAGACAGCGGCATAGAGACTATAGAAGACATTGAAGGTAAAAGTATCGCGGCAGCTGCGCCTTTGGGTTTTGGGGGCTGGCTGATCGCTTACAGTGAAATGGTTGACAGGGGTATAGACCCTTTGCGTGATGATAAAGTCCATTTTACGGGTTCGCAAAAAAAAGTCGTTAACCTTATATTGGATGAAACGTATGATGTGGGTGTGATCAGGACAGGTGTGCTCGAAAAGATGATTCGTGCCAAAAAGATCGATATCAGCAGTTTAACAATCATCAATGAGAAGGAGAGTGATTATCCGGTCAGGATGAGTACCCGCTTATACCCCGAGTGGACCTTTGCGATAGCTGAGCACATCAAGGATGACAAATTAAAAAGCGATATTTTCAAAGCGATGAACAGTATCGATCAAAGCAGTGATGCAGCAGTTCAAGGAAAATACCAAAACTGGAGTCTGCCGCAAAACTACAGTGATGTCGATGAGCTCTTAAAAAAGTTCAGGTTGGCACACTATAAGGATATCAAACGCTTTTCAATAGATGAATTGATTGAAATAGGTGTTTATGTCTTTATCGCATTCGTCCTTGTGATAGTGTTTTTGAAATACAGACTCTCTTTGCAGATGCAAAAACGATTAACGGAAGAGGTTGCAAATAAGACTTGTGAAATTCAGAAAATAAATGAGGGTCTAGAAAAAAGAGTGAAAGAGGAGGTCGAAAAGAACAAGCTCAAAGAGGCACAGATCCAGCAACAGTCCAAATTGGCTCAGATGGGAGAGATGATCAGCATGATCGCCCATCAGTGGAGACAACCGCTGGCTGCCATCGCATCGACATCGACAAACCTGAAAACGATATCCCTGCTTGAGAAGTTCGATTTTGAAAAAAAGGAAGAAGCAACAGCGTATGAAGCCTATGTCAACGAGGCGCTTGAGAATATTGACGAGTATGTCCAAAACCTGACGAAGACCATAGATGATTTCAGGAACTTTTATAAGCCGAACAAGAATTTTGTCATGGTAAAACCCGAGCAGGTCGTCGAAGACTCTTTGAATTTGATGAGAGGCTTGCTTGCAAGTCACAATATTGAAGTGTTCAAAGAGTATCATTCGCATGATGAGATTGCGTTGTATGACAGTGAGATGATGCAAGTCCTGGTCAACCTTTTGAAAAATGCATATGACAACTTTATAGAAAAAAAGATTGATAAACCACAGATCAGAGTGAAAACAGAAAACAGAACGATCTGGGTATGTGACAACGGTGGTGGCGTACCTGAAGATGTGATGAAAAACATATTCGAGCCGTATTTTTCGACAAAAGATGAAAAAAACGGCACAGGATTGGGTCTGTACATGTCGAAAATCATAGTCGAAGAGCATCATGAGGGGAAACTGGACGTCAAGAACACCGCGGAGGGAGCCTGTTTTATCATCGAATTGGGAGAACCTGCTTGAATACCCCGATGCGTATTTCTTCTTTTCAACACTGCTGACAAACAATAAAGCGCTATCGCTGTGCCTACTGCTTGGGTCTTTTCGCAAAGCATTCAATGAATTTTCCTTCTTTTAGCAGCACTTAGTACAAACGACCAAAAAATCATTTTGATGATTTTTTAATCACAGTGATGTCTACTATTGGTCCATTTTAAGTTTATAATGACACAGAAATAAAATCTTAGTGGATATGAAGATCTTTATTTAATAAACAACAACGCAACGAAAAAAGGAGTCATGATGTTAAAATCATCTATTAAAACGGGGGATAGAGCATGTCATATTTAGCCCCTACAGAATTTGTTACAGCAATGGTCGACTCAGGTGAGTCAAAAATCTATATGTCTACCAAGGATACATTGATCCGTGGTTATATGGCGGGAGCGATTTTAGCACTTGCTGCGGTATTCGCAATTACTGTCGCGATGAAATCAGGTTCATTTATATTGGCTTCGGCACTGTTCCCTGTCGGGTTTATTATGCTGTACTTGATGAAGTTTGACCTGTTGACAGGTGTTTTCATGTTGGTTCCATTGGCTTGGCTTGATAAAAGACCTGGTGTTACAATCGGTCAGATCCTTAGAAACTGGGGACTTGTCGCTTTAGGTAACCTGGGAGGTGCATTAACGGTTGCCTTTATGATGGCTTTTATTTTTACATACGGTACCTTTGATACACAGATTGCAGGGTTTGGTGGTAAGATCGCTGCTAAGGTAGCAGGTATCGGTGAAGCCCGTACATTAGGTTACCAGGCACATGGTTTTACGGGATGGTTGACAGTGTTCTTCCGTGGTATGCTTTGTAACTGGATGGTTGCTATGGGTGTTGTCGGTGCAATGGTATCGACTTCGGTAAGTGGTAAGGCTATTGCAATGTGGATGCCGATCATGCTGTTCTTCTTCATGGGCTTTGAACACTCGATCGTTAATATGTTCCTTTTCCCGTTCTCATTGATCATGGGTGGTGACTTTACTATTCCTGATTACCTTCTATGGAATGAGCTTCCGGTTGCTATGGGTAACCTAGTCGGTGGTCTGCTGTTTACCGGTTTAACGCTTTATTTCACACACGTAAAAGAGAGTCCAAAAAGAAAACTGGACTAAAAGATAACTCTTTATAGACCTCGTGTCTATAAAGGTTTCACTCCAAGCACTTCAATAAAACCCTAAGAAGCAGTGTAGACAATAGGCTTTTTAGAGGTGCTTAAAATATGATCAAGGATAAATATTATGAAAAAAATCGAGATGACTGAAGAGATATTGGCTGCAAAAAAAAGCAGCGGTTTAAGCTGGGAGGAGATCGCTGAGAAGGTCTCCCTTGGATCTGTCTTCGTGACGTCAGCCTGTCTGGGTATGAACAGTCTGAAAAAAGAGCCTGCAGAAAAACTGTGCGAAGCTCTTGGTTTAAGTACCGAGGTCGCTGAAGCTTTGCAGGTATTCCCTACGAAGACATGGGATCAGACGATTCCTACCGATCCGCTTATCTACCGTCTTTACGAAGTTGTAGGTGTCTATGGTGATACACTTAAAGAGGTCATCCAGGAGAAGTTTGGTGACGGTATCATGAGTGCGATCGATTTTTCTTTGGATGTTGACAAGGAAGAGAACCCAGCGGGCGACAGAGTCGTGATCACGATGAACGGAAAATTCCTTCCTTATAAATCGTGGTAATATATTTGAAATATTTCGCACTGTCTCGGCTGATTGGTCAGCTGAGACGAACCCTCAAGGCTGCACACTATGCAAAACCAATTAAAAGTCTCCATCTCACAATACACAGACAAAGGCCGTAAAGAGGTCAATCAGGACTTTCATGATGTACGTATTCCAAAAGAGCCTCAACTAACGAACAAAGGTATTGCTGTTGCTATTGCCGATGGTATCAGCAGTAGTGAGGTTAGCCAAATCGCAAGCAAGGTCAGTGTGACGACCTTTTTAAGTGACTATTTTTCCACTCCGGAGTCCTGGTCGGTCAAGAAATCTGCAGAACGTGTTCTAGCAGCAACAAACTCTTGGTTGAATTCTCAAAGCAGGCAGAGTCAATACCATTATGATAAGAACAGAGGATATGTCTGTACCTTCAGTGCCATGGTTATTCGTTCGAGTACGGCACATATCTTTCATGCCGGTGATACGCGTATATACAGATTGAGAGAAAACAGACTCGAGCAGTTGACTGAAGACCATCGACTCTGGGTTTCTCAGGAGAAGAGTTATCTCAGCCGTGCTTTAGGTATGGACTCTCAAGTTGCAACAGATTATGAGAGTACCCAAGTCGAAGAAGGTGATATCTTTATTTTTATGACCGATGGCGTCTACGAGTTCGTAAGTTCAGACTTTATCATCTACACCCTACAAAACAACGAAAAAAATTTTGCATCTGTTGCCAAAATAATATCCGACAAGGCGTATGACAAAGGCAGTGATGATAACTTGACTATTCAGATCATGCGAATCAATTCACTGCCTGACAAAAGTGCAAATGAGCTGCAAAGTGAGTTAGGAAAAAAACCTTTTCCTCCTATGCTGGAACCTCGATCTGAATTTGATGGCTACACTATATTACGTACACTAAGCTCAAATGCACGCAGTCATGTGTATCTTGCCCAGGACAAAGGAAGTGAGGCACTTGTCGTTATCAAGACACCTTCAGCCAGCTTGCGTGAGGATAAGGCTTATTTGGAGCGGTTTATGATGGAAGAGTGGATTGCCATCCGAGTTAATAATGCTCACGTCGCAAAGTCTTATCTTCCCACTCGAAAACGAAACTATCTCTATACCGTGAGTGAATATATAGAAGGCCAGACATTAAGACAGTGGATGATTGACAATCCAAAACCAAGTTTGGAGACAGTCCGCGGTATTACTGAGCAGATTGCAAAAGGCTTGCAGGCCTTTCACCGGCAGGAGATGATACATCAAGATCTTCGCCCTGAGAATGTTTTGATTGACAAGACAGGTGTCATCAAAATCATTGACTTCGGCTCAACACGTGTCGAGGGGATCATGGACATCAATACCGGGGTTAAACAGGAGAATCTATTGGGAACGGCCCTCTACTCTGCACCGGAGTATTTCCTTGGCTATAGAGGCTTACCACAATCTGACCTGTTCTCTCTGGCTGCCATCGTCTACGAGATGATATCAGGAAAGCTGCCTTATGGTGTGCATGTGGCAAGGTCAACCACCAAGAAGGCACAGAAAAAGCTGAAGTACAACTCTCTGGATCCTGAGGAGGACGGGGTACCGGTATGGGTGGATGAAGCACTGAAAAAAGCATTGCAACCGGATCCTTATAAACGCTATGAAGCGCTTTCTGAGTTCTTATACGACCTTCGCCACCCCAATAAAGAGTTTGTCAACAGGACAAGAGCGCCTCTGATAGAGCGTCATCCCGTCATATTATGGAAGGGGATATCATTTGTATTGGCCGTTATTATCGTGATACTGCTCAGCCGATGATAGAGCTGATACCGGTTTTAAAGAGATATTAGTGTAAAATACGCGAATAATAAACTCCTGTAAAAGATAAGTACTTATGAATCGACTAACTATCAAAGAGTATGCGATCAGGCATAAACTCAGTATCTATAATGTCGTCAAGATGACCAAAAACGGTACCTTAAAGACTGAGACTGAAAAAATAGACGGAAAAGATGAGCTCTATATCCTTGACAGTGAAGACCCGGTC
>JBFEWG010000152.1:0-4339 GCA_041546465.1 Sulfurimonadaceae bacterium | reverse complement strand
TCTCTTGCTTATTAAGCTTAATCAGCATTATTTTGTTACAATCTTGACAATATTTTTACGATAGAGGAAAAAACGTGCAAATTGATGATGCCCTATTAAAAAAACTTGAAAAGCTTTCCTACCTTGAGATCGCCGATGAGAAGCGTGAAGAGATCATCTCTCAACTCAGTGAGATCGTCTCTTTTGTCGACAACCTGAGCGAACTTGAGACAAACGACATCGATCCGACCTTCAGTATGACGGACAAGGGGACTTCCCTTCGTGAAGACGTTCCCGCCTCTTCAAAAGAGGTCTCGGATTCGATTCTGAGCAACGCACCGCAGAGCGAAGACAACTTCTTTATCGTTCCAAAGATCATAGAATAATGATCAAAGTCTACGGAATCAAAAACTGCGACAGTGTCAAAAAAGCACTGAAATTTTTAAAAGAACACAACCTGGAATACACACTACAGGACTTCAAAACTGACCCTGTCAGTTGCGAGAAGGTATCGCAATGGGCTCAAAGTGTAGAAATGAAACAACTTTTCAACACACGTGGAACTACCTACAGGACGTTAAAACTCAAAGAACTCAACCTGAATGATGAACAAAAACTCGAGTGGTTATGTAAAGAAAATATGCTAATTAAACGACCTGTGATAGAATATGATACTAACAAGGTCCTTGTCGCTTTCGACGAGGACACATACACTAAGGAATTACTATGAGTTTGGACATTCGTAAGTTATTAAAGTCTGTTGTCGCCTACAAAGCATCTGATCTGCACCTTGTCTCACGTTCAGAACCACAAATCCGTATCGACGGAAAACTGGTCTCACTGAATCTTCCTATCCTGGATGGACAGATGATCGAAGAGATGTCATACTCTTTACTGACCGATAAGCAGAAAAAAGAGTTCGAAGAGGAACTGGAACTGGACTTTGCGATCGTCCTGCCTGATATCGGACGTTTCCGTGCCAACTATTACCGCGTAATGGGTGATATCGCCTGTGCCTTTCGTATCATCCCGATCGATATCCCTTCACTGGACCAACTCAATGCCAAACCTATCTTTAAAGAGATGGTCAAACGTGAGAAAGGTCTTATTCTTGTCACCGGACCGACAGGTTCAGGTAAATCAACGACACTCGCAGCCATGCTCAATGAGATCAATATGACCGAGAACAAACATATCATTACGGTCGAAGACCCTGTAGAGTTCATGCATGACAATAAAAAGTGTCTATTCTCTCACCGTAATGTCGGAACGGATACACGTTCATTCGCCCGCGCACTGAAGTTTGCGATGCGTGAGGATCCGGATATCATCCTGATCGGGGAGATGCGTGACCAGGAAACAGTCGGTGCAGCCTTGACAGCAGCGGAAACAGGTCACCTTGTCTTTGGAACCCTGCATACCAACTCGGCACCAGAGACGATCAACCGTATCATCGACGTCTTCTCCGGTGAAGAACAACCTCAGATCCGTGCCCAGCTTGCGACATCACTTGTTGCGGTTATCTCTCAGGCATTGTTGCCTCGTGTAGGTGGCGGACGTGTTGCGGCACAGGAGATCATGATTACCAACCCGGCGATCAAAAACCTTATCCGTGAGGATAAGGTCCACCAGCTCTACTCCCAGATGCAGCTGAACCAACAAGCGACGGGAATGGTCACACAGACACAGGAGCTTGTCGAATACCTGCGACAAAAAGTCATCTCAAAAGAGAGTGCAATACAGTTCTCAAACCGTCCGGATGAACTTTTAAACGTTATCAAAAACATGTAGATCGTATCCGATCTGCATCCTTCATTCAATCACAATCAACAAACATATAATTATCAAAAAGAAGAACTCCAAGGCATACCCCTGAAGTTAAAAAAGAAGTTTTTATTTCCTGCAGCTAAGCGGAATTTGCAAAACCGCTTTCGCTTATTTTACTAAAGAAGCTTAACGCTTTGCGTCTTTCAAAGAGTCGGCAATAAGAAATGCCAGTTCAAGCGCCTGGTCAGCATTAAGACGTGGGTCACAATGCGTATGATAGCGGCTTTTAAGGTCTTCGTCACTGATGTTGAACGCACCACCGGTACACTCTGTGACATTTTTACCTGTCATCTCAAGGTGAACACCTCCACCATAAGTGCCTTCCGCCTTATGTACAGCGAAAAAGTTCTTCATCTCTTGTAGTACCGCATCAACCGGTCGAGTCTTGAAGCCTGTCGATGACTTGATCGTATTACCATGCATCGGGTCACATGACCATAGGACATTCTTTCCTTCACGCTTGACCGCTTGAATAAGTCCCGGAAGGTGATCACCGACTTTATCTGCACCCATGCGGACGATGACGTTCAATCTGCCCAGTTCATTATCCGGATTTACCGCATCAATAAGTTTGATAAGCTCATCAGGTTCCATCGTCGGACCGGCTTTGACACCGATAGGGTTCTTGATCCCGCGCATGAATTCGACGTGAGCTTCATTAAGCCCGCGTGTTCTGTCACCAATCCACAACATATGCGCTGAAGTATCATACCAGTCACCTGTCAATGAGTCCTGGCGTGTAAAAGCCTCTTCATACTCCAGCAGAAGTGCTTCATGTGATGTATAGAAATCCGTCTCTCGAAGTGTACGGTAGGTCTTTGAGCTCACACCGCAGGCTGCCATGAAAGCAAGTGACTCCTGAATGCGGTTTGCCATCTCTTCATACTTCTCTTTAAGCGGTGAGTCTTTGACAAAATCAAGGTTCCATTTGTTGACTTCGTGCAGGTCTGCCAAACCACCCGTCGCAAAGGCACGCAGAAGGTTCAAAGTCGCTGAAGACTGGTTGTAAGCCTGTATCATACGTTCAGGGTCAGGTGTACGTGCTTCTGCCGTGAACTCCACACTGTTGATGATGTCACCACGGTATGACGGAAGGGTTACATCACCGATTGTCTCAAAGTCTGATGAGCGCGGTTTTGCAAACTGTCCACCCATACGCCCGACTTTGACAACCGGAGATGAACCGGCGAATGTCATCACTACGGCCATCTGCAACATCGCTTTAAAGGTATCACGGATATTGTCGGCACGGAATTCAGAAAAACTTTCTGCACAGTCTCCCCCCTGCAGTAAGAATGCCTTGCCTTCAGTTACATCAGCAAACTGCTGTTTCAGTGAACGGACTTCACCTGCAAAGACAAGCGGCGGAAGTTCACGCAGCTTTTGCGTGACACGTTTTAGGTGCTCAGCATCGGTATATTCCGGTTGCTGCTTGATTGGAAAGTCTCTCCAGCTTGATGGGGTCCAGGTACTCATTGTTTTCCTCGTATTTTGTGCAGGTCTTCTTTATCTATGGCCTACAAATATAATTAGTGGCGCAAATATTATCCAAAGCTTCCTAAAATAAGGCTAATATGAGGCCAAAAGCTTACTTTATGCTAAAATACGTATAATTCTACAAAAATTTAAAGGAGCTTCTTTCGTGGACAAAGTGCAAGCTGAACAGATCATAACCTCTGCATTCAACACCTTAATAGAGAAGCTCAAAACGCAACCTGACTACAATTCCCAGCTGATCATCGATGACTTGCATCAACTTGCCAAGTCCCTGAGCAGCGGCACGAACATACCTCTTAATCTGCATACGGCAGAAAAAAATTTCGAACTCGAATATAAAGCCATTGCTGAACAAAGTCTGGAATCTTATACAAATACCCATGAGTCGGTAGAACGTATCAACCAGGAACAACGACGGCTTATTCAACAATCTCATGAAAACAACATGCTCAATATCGATGAAATCATGCATAACTTCAGTAACGTCCATGAGCAAGTCGCAGACCAGATGCGTCGTGCCAACAAGACCATCAAAGCACTAAACAAACAGATAGCCATCCTGGAGAACACTTCCAACCTTGATCCTCTTACACGTACCTTTAACCGTCGTGCTTTGGAGAGCTATATCGATTCGGTCTGTAAGATGGAAAACAAATCCTTTGACACACGTATCCTGCTGATCGATATCGATGACTTCAAACAAGTTAACGACCGATATGGCCACCTTGCAGGAGACCGAGTCCTCATGTTCCTGGGAAAACTCATCACCAATTCATTGCGAGACGGAGACAAAGTCTTTCGCTTTGGTGGAGAAGAGTTTCTTATTATCCTCAATCGGGGAAATGATCTCGCCAGTGAAAAAGTTTCTGAGCGTATCCTACACAGTGTGCGTACAAACACTCTGCTCTACAAACAGCATCAGATCAAAATCACCTTGAGTATGGGTTCGGCGGTCTTCCAGGAAGGTGACAACTTTGAATCGTTCATCGAACGTGCCGATCAAGCACTCTATAAAGCCAAAGCAAATGGCAAAGAT
>JBFEWG010000054.1:0-12341 GCA_041546465.1 Sulfurimonadaceae bacterium | reverse complement strand
TAAATGGATCGATTATGCGATCATCATCGCAGATAACAGGCCTTTTGTCTCAGCCCTTATCTTTATGGATGAGATACTCCTGCATGACTTTGCCGAAAGAAAGGGCTTGAACGAGCTTAGTTATGAAGATCTTGTCCAGCACAAACGCGTACAGGCAATCGTACTGAACATCATTAAAAAGGTAAATGCAAAGCTCAGCCATTGGGAACAGATACAGAAGTTTTACATAGTCGGAGAAGAGGTAAGTATAGAGAGCGGAATTTTGACACCGTCAATGAAGGTCTCACGCAAGAAGGTCGAAGAGATTTATAAGCATGAGGTAGAAAGTTTTTACAGGAGCGAGTCATGAAAGAACGTATAGCGATCATAGACGGGATACGTACACCTATTGCCAAGGCAGGCGGCAACTTTAAAGATATTCAGGCGGAGCGTTTGGGTGCACATATTGCCCAGGAACTGGTTTTAAGAGTAGGTATACCGTTTGAAAAGTATGATGAAGTGATCATGGGTAATGTCTCACAGCCCGGGCATGCAGCGAATGTGGCACGTGTTATTGCTTTGGAGGCAGGGTTTCCTGATTCGACTATTGCCTACACGGTACACAGAAACTGTGCTTCTGGAATGGAATCGATCACATCTGCTGCATCAAAGATCATAGCGGGCGAGGGTGAGATATTTCTCTGCGGCGGCGTAGAATCGATGAGTAATGTGCCCTTGATGTACAGCAATAAGATGAAAGAACTTTTCGAAGCCCTATTCAAAGCAAAGAGTATTACAGAAAAGCTGTATACGCTTACTCACTTCAGACCGCGCTATATCAAGCCGATAGTGGGTCTCATGCAGGGGCTGACAGATCCGGTAAGTGGTTTGATGATGGGCTCGACTGCTGAGGTGTTGGCACAGGATTTTGGAATCAGTAGAGATGAACAGGACATGTTCGCTCTTGAGAGTCATAAAAAGGCTGAAGCTGCGACAAAAGCCGGACGCTTTAGAGAGGAGATTTCACCACTTGTCTATGATACCAAGACAGGGAAGATAATGGAGGATGATGATGGGATCCGTTTTGGCCAGAACATGGAAGCCTTGGGTAAACTGCGTCCTTTCTTTGACCGGAAGAACGGAACAGTGACTGCGGGTAACTCATCGCAGATTTCCGATGCGGCGGCAGCCGTTGTCTTGATGAGTGAGTCCAAAGCAAAAGCGATGGGCTTGGAGCCTTTAGGGTATCTACGTCATTATGCCTATGCCGGACTGGAACCTAAACGTATGGGAATGGGTCCTTCATATGCCACTGCGAAGCTGTTTGATAAGTACAAGATGAGTCTTAAAGACATCGATCTGATCGAGATGAACGAAGCATTTGCAGTTCAGGCCCTCGCCAATATCATCGCCTTTGATTCCAAGCGTTATGCGAAAGAACATTTGGGAAGAAGCGAGGCTTTAGGCAGTATTGACATGACAGCTTTCAATGTCAATGGAGGTGCGGTAGCATTGGGGCATCCTGTTGGCATGACAGGGACACGCCTGGTGATTCACACCTTGAAAGAGTTGCGCCGAAGAGGCAAACATAGAGGTCTCGCTACCTTATGTATAGGTGGCGGTCAGGGTGCGTCATTGATTTTGGAGGCTGAATGATGAAAGCGTTTGAATTTACGATCGACAACAACGGGATCGCGACACTTTGCCTTGATTTAGAGGACTCTGCTGTCAATATTCTCTCATCTGAGGTACTAAGAAGCCTTGATGCCAAGTTTCAAGAGCTTAAAAAAGCGGAAGATGTCAAATTACTACAGATCACCTCCGCCAAGGAAGGAATATTTATAGCCGGTGCAGATATCGCTGAGATAGAAGATCTAAGAGATGAAGATGAGGCGTATGAGAAAGTCCGTGAGGGTCAAAAGATATTAAGTCAGATATCTGCGTTTCCTTTTCCAACACTGGCAGTGATTGATGGAGCATGTCTAGGTGGTGGTCTTGAGCTGGCACTATGCTGTGATTATCGCCTCTGTACAGAGAGCCCGGCGACGAAGATAGGTCTTCCAGAGGTTAACCTAGGAGTCCTTCCGGGATTTGGCGGAACACAACGGTTAAAGCGGTTGACCGGGCTTTCAAAGGCCTTGGAATTGATTCTTGGTGGAAAAATCCTTAATGGTAAAAAAGCGGAAAAACTGGGTGTTGTCGATGCTTGTGTCCCGCAGGGATACCTGGAGTTTAAACAGAAAAGCTTTGTGGAACTTATCCTTGGCAATCCACGAAAGATTTTACAAAAGCGTAAACAGGGTTCCTTGATGGACCGATTTCTCCCTAAATTGGTCTTTTCATATGCCAGAAAGAATGTTGCAGCCAAGACAAAGAACAAGTATCCGGCACCGTTGGCAGTCTTGGATCTTTTGGAAAAAACAAACAGTAAAGAGGTTCAGGAAGGCTTGGAGTATGAAGCTAGAGCTTTTGCCAAACTTGCCATTACGGATATCAGTAAAAACCTGATAGGTCTTTTTTATGCATCTGAAGCTTTAAAAAAGGAACGTGGAGTCAAGCGAAGAGTCAATGCCTTGCCGATCAGGATGATAAATGTCATCGGTGCCGGTGTGATGGGTTCAGGTATTGTGTTCCAATTTTCTAAGATAGGTAAGCTCGTACGTATGAAACTTCGTCGTTACGAACAGGCTGCCCAGGCCCTTAAAACGATTCGAAAAGTCTATGATAGCATTATTAAACGTCACCGTTTAACACCGGCAGAAATGAATATGAAGATGGGACATATTACGTATACGACTGAATTTGACGGTTTTAGCAATTGTGACCTTGCGCTCGAGGCTATTATCGAAGATAAGAAGGCGAAGCAGGAACTGTATGAACAACTCGAAGAGATCATGGATGAAAAAGCTATCATCGCGACCAATACGTCATCTCTTTCTATCACGATGCTGAGTGAAAAGATGAAGCACCCTGAACGTTTTGTCGGTATGCATTTTTTTAATCCGGTGCCGCGTATGCCTCTTGTAGAGATAATCCCCGGTAAAAAGACATCCGATAAGAGTATAGCGACCGTTGTGGCACTGGCAAAAGAAGCGGGGAAAACACCTGTTGTCGTCGGTGATTGTGCCGGTTTCCTGGTGAACAGAATACTGCTTCCTTATATTAACGAAGCAGTACGGATGTTTGAAGAGGGTGCTGATTATGAGAAGATAGATGCACTGATTTTGGACTTCGGTATGCCGATGGGACCTTTTGTACTGGCTGATGAAGTGGGGCTTGATGTCGGATATAAAGTTGCGAAGGTACTTGAAGACGCCTATGGTGAAAGGATGAAGGTCTCCTCCATACTTGATAGGGTCTACCAGCAGATGCAGTTGCTGGGTAAAAAGTCAGGTAAAGGTTTCTATGTCCATTCCGGCAAGAAACGCGAAGTCAACTCTGAAGTCGTCAAGCTTGTCTTTTCTAAACGTACTTTTGATGATCAGGAAATAATTGACAGGGCAATATTGATTATGATCAACGAAGCAGCGATGTGTATGCAAGAGGGGATTGTCGAAAATGCACAGTATCTGGATATGGCGATGGTGATGGGAACAGGATTCCCACCGTTTAGAGGTGGTCTATTGCGCTATGCCGACGCTATTGGTATTTCGAATATCGTGATGACACTGGAGTCTTTGGCTAAAAACCATGGTGTCAGGTTTGAACCGGCTGCATTGCTGCAGGATATGGCAAAAAACAACAAGACATTCTATTAAGGAAGATGAGATGGAATATATTACAATAGGTTTATTATTGCTATTACTGGCATTGTGGTATGTAGGTGTGAAAGCGGTGTATTGGGCTGTAACGTTGGCGGCAGCGATTTTCTTCGGATGTGAGCCCGGCATTTTGTTTTGGATAATCTATATACCCCTTAATGTCATATTACTGGTGCCGAGTATCCGGCAGGAACTTATCAGCCGACATCTTGTCAGTTTGATAAACAAATTGCATCTCATGCCACGTATATCAGAGACGGAGAAGACCGCGTTGCGTGCGGGGACGATCTGGGTGGATGGTGAGTTCTTTAGTGGTAAACCTGACTTTGACGGCATTTTTAAAGAAAACTATCCTTCCCTTTCAGAGGAAGAACAGGCTTTTTTAAATAATGAAGTCAATACAGTGTGTGAAATGACAGATGACTGGGCTGTCTTTAGAGAACGTGACCTCTCAAAAGAGGTGTGGCAATACCTTAAGGATAATAGGTTTTTTGGCATGATTATTCCTAAATCCTTCGGTGGTCTAGGCTTTTCAGCACTTGGACACAGTGCCGTCATACAAAAGATGGCCTCCCGTTCTCAAGTCTTGGCGATCTCGACGATGGTGCCTAATTCGTTGGGGCCGGCTGAACTGCTAATGCATTATGGTACGACGAAACAGAAGGAACACTACCTTCCGCGTTTGGCAGATGGAAGAGATATTCCCTGTTTTGCACTGACAGAGCCGCTTGCCGGATCGGATGCAACGTCTATACGCTCCTACGGTGAGGTATTCAAAGACAAGTCTGGTGATGTGAAGATTCGTCTTCAGTTTGAAAAACGCTATATCACACTAGGCTCCATCGCGACGGTGATTGGTCTGGCTTTCGTTCTTAAAGACCCTGAAGAGATCTTGGGTATGGGTGTTGATCTTGGTATCTGCTGCGCCTTGGTCGATGCAAAAAGCAAGGGTGTCGTACAGGGCCGTCGTCATGACCCGTTAAATGTCCCGTTCATTAACTCTCCGATCAGCGGCAAGGACGTTGAGATCGGTGTGGATGATATCATCGGCGGTGAAAAGGGAATCGGCAAAGGTTGGATGATGCTAATGGAGTCTCTGGCTGTCGGCCGTGGAATTTCCTTGCCATCTACAAGTACAGGTGGGGCGAAACTGGGTGCACGTGTCGCCGGTGCCTATGCGGAAGTACGTGAACAGTTTGGATTGTCGATCGGAAAGTTCGAGGGTATCGAGATTGAACTGGCAAAAATTGCAGCCTTTACCTATATGATGGATGCGTCCAGAAAGTTTACAATCGGTGCTATTGATGAAGGGAAAAAACCTGCTGTTATCAATGCCGTCATGAAATACCATTCTACTGAGAAGTTCAGGGAAATCATTAACAATGCCATGGATATACTCGGCGGAGCAGCGATCTCTCTTGGACCAAAGAACCTGTTGGGGCATG
Source organism: Sulfurimonadaceae bacterium (assembly GCA_041546465.1). Lineage (GTDB taxonomy): Bacteria > Campylobacterota > Campylobacteria > Campylobacterales > Sulfurimonadaceae. Next base: position 7,156 of record JBFEWG010000054.1, on the reverse strand, counting down.
CTTATTTCGGTGCTCCAGTAGCTATCACAGTCGAAGGAGCCAATATCATGACACGTACACTTATCCAGTTTGGACAGGGTGTGATCCGTTGCCATCCTTATGCCTATAAGGAGATAGAGGCACTTGAAGAAGGTAATGTTAAAGAGTTTGACGAAAACTTTTTCAAGCATATCGGTTTCACACTGAGAAACATGGTACGGATGACGCTGCTGAGCCTAAGCCGCGGTTATCTACATTTTTCCTCGCGTGCTTCGATCATAGCCAGGTATGAACGCAAATTGGTGTGGAGTTCAGCTACCTTTGCCTTCTTGACAGATTTCGTGATGGGATATTATGGAGGAAGCTTGAAACAGAAAGAGAAAATTACAGCGCGTTTTGGAGATGTGCTTTCGTGGATGTATCTTCTCAGTGCAACATTGAAACGCTATCAGGCTGAAGGCGAAAAGCCGGAAGACAGGATATATGTACAGTGGATCGGGGATTATGCTTTGCATGAGATACAGAAGGCGTTTGAAGAGATAAGCAATAATATCGACCGTTCTGTTGTCGGCCTCTTCTTTGCCTATCCGGTGGCCTGTTTTATGCGTCTAAATGCTTTGTCCAAAGCACCTAATGATGTCTACTCGAAGGCTTTGGCAAATAAGATACTTACTGAAGGTGATGGGCGTGAACAGTTGACAGAGGGTATATACATACCTGAAGATGAAGCATCGGCTTTGGGAAGACTTGAACATGCTTTCAAGCTCTCAAGAGAAGCCGCTGCTATCACCGCTAAGCTAAAAAAAGAGGTTAAAGCAGGGAAGTTGAGCAAAGGGGGGTCCTTGTATGAAGATGCACTTGAGTCAGGCTTAATTGACAAGGAAGAATATGATCTTGTTCAAGAGGCTAAGCGTGTTAGAGAAGAGACGATCATGGTAGATGAATTCAGTCTTAAAGATTATGACAAACGAAAGTAGGGCGGTTTGAGGTCATAGATGGAAAATATATTTTATAGTTCCACTACCTATTTAATAAGTCTTGTTGAGTCTATTCTGGAGACGAATATTCATGTGCATGGAGAAGAACATCTGCTGCAAGAGTCTCCCACACTCTTTGTTGCCAATCACTTTACCAGATTTGAGACCTTTGTCATGCCTTATATCATCTCTTCGCATTCACAAATGGGAGTGCGTTCCCTCGCAGATCATTCGATATTCGTCGGATACTTCGGAAGTTTTCTAAACAAGCTGGGGACACTTTCAACCCAGCATGAACATAGAAATGAGATCATCTTGGGTGATCTGATGACAGGACGAAAGAATTGGATAATCTATCCTGAAGGGGCAATGGTAAAAAACAAAAAAATCCTTAAAGACGACGGGTTTACCTTGGACTTTTTGGATGGTAAAGACAATATGCACACAGGTTCGGCGGTACTTGCAATGCAGGCTGAGTTGCTTAAGCAGGAGTATAAAGAGGCACAGCATGCCGGTGATGTCATAAAAGTGCGCAAGATGCGTGAGAAGTATTTCATCAGCCCCAATGAACGCGTCGCATATAAAAATACGGTTGTCATTCCTATCAATATCACCTATGTCCCGATCCGCCCGGGTGTCAATCCATTTATGAGTGTCGGTACGAAGTTCGTCGATACAATCGATGATCGTATCAAAGAAGAACTCGAGATAGAGGGTAATATATTACTGAACTCGGAAATACATATCCATTTTGATACACCCATTGATATCTCGCAGTACCTCTACCAGGTCAAGGAGAAAAGAAGAGAAGCATGTGAAAGTATAGAAGGTGAACACCTTATCGGCGCATGCCGTCATGATCTGACAACAGAGTTCATGGCAGCTGTATATAAGAATGTTTTGATCAACTTCGATCACATCTTTGCCCTGGCTTTGGACTATTATGCTGAAGACCGTATTGATTCAAATGAGCTAAAGCGTGCAATATTCCTTGCCGCCCGTGATGTTTCTCTGCTTAATAAATTCAAGCTTCATCACAGTATTACAGAGGAGTTGTTCAAACTGCTAACAGACGAGTGTGACCCCTGGTATGACAGCAGTCTCTCTTTGGCATTGGAGCAGAAAGTCATATCGCAGGTCGGAGAAGGGGTCTATAATATCAACAGGGATGTCTTTGCAGATGAACATACCTTTCACACGATTCGTGTAAAAAACACACTGCGCGTCATTTTAAATGAAATGGCGCTCTTCCCTGAAGTTTCCAAAAGTGTCCGGGATAATCTATGCAGTAACAAAGACAATCTCTGCAAGAGTTCTCACCGGATCAAAGAAGAGGTGTTCAAGGTTATCTATGATCAGGACTATAAAAACTATGTCAGGTGTTATAACCGTTTCTATTCAGTGCACTTTTCCAAGCCGAAAGAGACAGGCCGCCCTTTTGTCTTATATAACCCTGTATTCAGTGTGGGTGTTGTTCTGTCTCATGGTTATAAGTCATCGCCTTCCGAGGTAAAGGAGTTGGCCCACTATCTTCACAAACAGGGCATAAACGTATATGCGGTAAGGCTGGAAGGTCATGGAACGGTCAGTGAAGATCTTCGAGACAGGAGTTGGGAGGAGTGGTATGACAGCTTTAACCGAGGCTTTGCCGCCATGCGACAGGTAAGTAGAAAGCTCTATCTCATCGGTTTTTCAACGGGCGGTCTCTTGGCAATGTTGGCAACGGCGAGAAAAGCGAATAAAATAGACGGATTAGTCGTCATAAACGCTGCCTTGGAACTTCAGGATATTCGTGTCAAGTATCTTGTGCCATCGCTAAACAAGATGAATGATTTTTTATCGATCTTTCATGCAGACTTGGAATATGTTGAGACAGAGGCCGAGTTCCCGGCATTTAATTATGAAAGAAACTATATCAAATCACTAGAACAACTGCGCTTATTGATGGAAGAGTGCCGTTTTATCTTGCCATCGATAACGGTACCAACCCTTATCCTTCAAGCGGATAAAGACCCGGTTGTCAAACCTGAAAGTGCGGAAAAGATTCTGGAACAGATCAGTTCGGGTGATAAATCCCTTGAGATGTTTGACTTTTCTCGGCATGTAATGATTGCAGGTAAGGGTAACAAAAAGGTCTTCAGGGCAGTTGGTGATTTCATCAATAGACTTCTGAATGTAAAAAAGATATGAGAAATATATAAGGTTGGCTTTTTCGTATCGTTGACCTTATAAAGATGCCTGGAACTTTAAGGATGTGATGGGACATATTCAGGCTAATAAAGGAACCCATTTCTACCTGTCTTTTGTGGACTTCTTTTTTCCGATATCTCCTATGCAGAGAAAATCATGCAGGTGTATTCTGATTGAAGACTTTAGATAAAGCTTTAAACCTACTGTTCACTTACCATCTTTGTAATGATATGGTGTTGCAGGTCTTTGTTGGTAATACCACTCTCAATGGCCTGGGCATAAATTTTTGATACTTTCTTGGAGTTTTTGTCGTAATCAAAATGAGGAAAATGGTTTTTCCATGCCTGAATAATGATCTGTTTGGATATAAGCTCAATCAACCATGTCTTAAAGAGGGCAAAGGTGGAAAAAAACAGGACCGTAAAAACGATGGAAGAGAGTATCAGCGCATGGCAGTCTATCTTGGCAAGCAATGTATGAAAGATCAATGATGGCGGAGTTAGCAGGGTAAGCCATAGAATAAAGAAGACAAAATATATACGTCCCAGGCGAACATGGAATCCTTTCATATTATATTCAAGGTTCATCCCGTCATTATAGATCATATTGGCATGCATCAACTCTTTAAAGAGTAAAGGCTGCTCGGAAACGTTGAAAGTAAAGGGAAGAATCTTACGCTCTGTGAACTTTTTGATCGGTTGTTTAATGCTTGATATAAGGCTCATTTTGTTCTTCTATAGTTTATTTTATGATGTATTATACCAATTTGTAAAGAGGTTTAGTGTACGATTTGAAAAAAATAAAACAGAGGAATGATTATGATAGTTGCAAGCGCTCGCCATATATTGGTCGACAATGAAGAGAAGTGTAAAGAGTTGAAAGCCCAGATCGAAGCGGGAGCTGATTTTTCCAAGATTGCTATGGAAAATTCATCATGCCCATCGAAGAACAGCGGTGGAGATCTAGGAGAGTTCACCCAGGGACAGATGGTTCCTGAATTTGATAAAGTCTGTTTCAATGATGAAACCAATGTCCTTCATATTGTTCAAACACAGTTTGGGTATCACATCGTCGAAGTAACAAGTCGCAAGGAGATTGAAGAACCGGTGGTAGTGACGGCAAGTGCACGTCATATCCTTGTGGACAGTGAAGAAAAATGTCAACAATTGAAGTCAGAGATCGAAGCAGGGGCTGACTTTGCCAAGGTCGCTATGGAAAACTCATCATGCCCTTCCAAGAACAATGGCGGAGAACTGGGTGAGTTTAGACCTGGACAGATGGTCCCGGAATTTGACAAAGTCTGTTTTAATGAGGCTCTCAACACGCTGCATGTCGTCAAGACGCAGTTCGGATACCATATCGTCGAAGTGACTAGCCGTTCTTAAGCAATTTGCTTAAGGTGTGGACTTTGGTACGTAGTTGTAACAGATACGACTTGTCTTTCATATCTGCGTATCGATACAGATGGTAAAGTCTGTTTATCTCTTCAATCTCATCACAGTAAACCGTTATCTCTTTAGCCCTTTGTAAAAAAGCAGACATTGTTTCACCGCGTCTTCTTTCCAGTCCTCTTCTTTTCAAGGCTTTGACAAGTCTCTTCATCTCGCACAACACCGGTTCATCGCAGCTGGCTCTTTGAAGGAAGAGAAAGGAGATGATACAGAGCAGGACAAAGGCGATAATGGAGCCAAGGAACTTCAATAGGAATATGGTATTTGTCAGTAATTCGTTCATAAGTGACATCTGTTTAATACGGCTGTATTGAATGATCCAGTTGTTTATGAGATAGCGTGTATACATGTAGTAGATATTGATCTGTTTGAAGAGCTTCTGCACAGTCGAGAGTTTCAACGAGGCACTGGTATAGGCATTTGATACCTGGGGGTTATCAGGTGCGAGTGTACGCCATGCTGTAGATGTCGGTTCAAAACGTACCCATCCTTTTGATGGCAGATACAACTCAACCCAGGCATGTGCATCGGCTTCTTTTATCAGCAGATAGTTGTTGATCGCATTGGCCCGGTCTGCTTTATAGCCCGTGACAATCCGTGAAGGGATCCCTATCATCCGTGCACTATTGGCGAAGGCCGAGGCAAAATGGACACAGTAGCCAATCTTGGAGTCGAAGAGGAACGAATCAACAGGATGTTCCAAATCGATCTGCTTAGGCCGCAAGGAATAGGAGAGCTTTAAATCAGAAAAGAACTTCAGCAGTTCATTGGCCTTACTCAGGTCATCGGCCTTGGGATCAATAGCATTCATCAAGGCAGTGTAGGTCCTTGCATCCCGGTTTGTGTCAACGCGAAGTGCCCTCATGAGAATAGGAGGTGACTCTTTTGGCAATGTATAACCTAAGGCAGAACGCCCGTCATAGTAGAGGGTCTCTTTGACCGGCTCATGATTTCGAGTGATAAGGTCTTTGTCTATCGACGTCTTGACAGGTTGTAGAAGAGGGATGTCTAGCATGTAAAGCCACTGTTTGTTATGGGGATAGAGCTTGACCTTGTAGTTGATAATATTTTCTACTTCGAGAGGTACCGTTTTTTTCGCAAACACCCTTTTGTCCTGAACCCAGCGTGAACCCATGTCCGTATAAAGAACAGAGCCTCTGAAGTAGAGGCTATGGCTTGACGGCATCTGGCCTTCGAAGGTGACCTCCATCACCAATTTAGGGGAAGGAACAAGCATGGCGTTTGAATCGATGTGCATGGTTCCGTCATGCCCGGTACGCTTGATCTCTTCAGCGCTGAAACCAAAGCGTGCTTTTTTATATGATATCCTTGGAAAAGTCAGAAATAAAAGTGCTACTATAGGCAGTGAAAATAGAAACAACAGCGTGTTGACTCTCAAGGCATTGGCAACAGAACTCTGCATCCGTTCATAGAGTACTAAAAAGGTGAATACAAAGAGAGTGAAAAGAGCATAAAAAAGCATGCCGATCGAATTAAAAAAGAAGAAGGAAAGTACCATCAACATCGCAGGTGATATTAAAAGATAAAAGTTCAATGTTTGTGTTAGCCGTTGCAACAGTACAGCATAGGTCAGTAAAGATGTCAGCAATGATATGAAGACCAAAAGTCTGGAGAAGTTAGAAAAGTTATATTCCGCAAAAAAACTCAAAGCGATGGCGATAAGTCCCAAAACAGAGAAGGCAATGATGACTTTCTTTGAACTTTTCTTTTTAATAATGAAGACCAAGGTAACAGCGAGATAGACCAACATAGGTATCTTAAGTGTAAAGAGGTGTGGCAGAAAAGACAGAACAAGAGCAATATCAAGTAAAGATTGTTGGCTCAAACGTTTAGTAGAGTGCAAGAAATTGAAGAATTTCATGATGACTCCTTTTTCGTGAGTCCAAAGCGGTGTTTGGAAAGCTGATGGTGTACTGTATTCCTCTTTCTTGACATTCCAGTACCCATAGACAAAGTTGAGAGAGTCTACCTTCATCATTATCGGAGGAGGTCAGAAAGTCAAATTGAAGGTGCCTGCTTTTCTCTAGCATTACAAACTCTTTAGCCATCAGGGACTCGCCTTTTGCCAAAGAGGGCCAGTGGATCAAAGAGAGAGATTCGCCTTCGCGAAAGGGACGGATGCCGTCAAAGTCGTCATGCTCACCAAAGAAAGAGCGGTTCCGTGCTGTGAAACTTTGGAGGTCCTCTCCCTTCGGCTCAGGATAGACCACTGTCTCGACCTCAAAGTCGATCTGCTTAAACAGTACTTCATGTGGAAGTGGAAAATGGCTGCTAATACGCAAAGCCGGAAGTTTGTAGCGGCCCCGTTTAAGAGGAGTACATGTCAAGGTGATCGTTTTACTTTTTGAGGCAGGCAACTCCTGAATAAAGGCTTTGGAGTCAGGGTTACTGAAGTCCAGGGCAAAACAGTCCCGTTCACTCGGATTTGAAATCCTGACGGTATAAGGCGTTGCCTTATTGGCAAAAAAGTTTTGTGAAGAGACTATCTCGGCCTTGAGTTCATAAAGGTTAAGACGACCGATTATACTTGAAGCACCT
>JBFEWG010000180.1:0-2817 GCA_041546465.1 Sulfurimonadaceae bacterium | reverse complement strand
AAGAGGTAGTTATTCCAGTAGAAGAACGTTTAATCGTAGAATTATTCTCGAAATAAGTAAAAGGGCGTAAATGAAAAAGATCAAGACTTCACCGTTATTGCCACAAGAGTTTGTCGTTGAGAACATCAGCGACAATGAAGCGAACATTATTGCTTACCCGTTTGAGGTAGGTTATGCTGTTTCTCTTGCACATCCACTTCGTCGTTTCCTGTTGAGCAGCTCTCAAGGGTATGCTCCGGTAGCGATCAAGATCGAAGGTGCGAAACATGAGTTCGACAGCATCCGTGGTATGCTTGAAGATGTTTCAGAGTTTATTATCAATCTAAAATCAATTCGTTTTAAATTGACAAACGACGAAACAAGTGCTGAAGTTAACTATACATTCACCGGTCCAAAAGAGATCACAGGTGCTGATCTTTCAAATGACCAGGTTGAAGTTGTTACGCCTGAAGCATTCTTGGCAACTCTTAATGAAGATGCGACATTAACATTTACTCTTAAAATCTATCAAGGTATTGGATATGTTCCTAGTGAAGATATCCGTGAAGAACTTGATGAGGGTTATATTCCTCTAGATGCGTACTTTACACCGGTACGTAAAGCGACTTATGACATTGATAACGTTTTGGTTGAAGACAACCCGAACTTTGAAAAGGTCATTATGAACATCGTAACTGACGGTCAAATCGGACCAGTAGATGCATTCAAAAATGCACTTGAAGTTATGTATGCTCAAATGGCAGTTTTTAACTCAGAAATTTCAGTAGCAGCTCCAACAACAGTTGAGCGTGTAGATGAGACACCTGAGATCAAAAAACTAATGGGTCGTATCGAAGACTTAGGTCTAAGTGCACGTAGTTTTAACTGTCTAGACAGATCATCGGTCAAGTTTATCGGTGAGATCGTCATGATGAGTGAAGCTGATCTTAAAAATGTTAAAAACCTAGGTAAAAAATCATACGAAGAGATCGTTGAAAAAGTTTCTGAATATGGATTTGCTGTAGGTGCTGACCTTTCTGATGAAGTTGTTAGCGCGGTTAAAAAGAAAATCGAAGCAGAATAAATAAAAAGGGTTCACGATGAGACACCGTCATGGATATAGAAAATTAGGTAGAACAAGCTCACACAGAGCCGCTCTACTTAAGAACCTTACTATTGCTCTAATCGAGAATGGTAAGATCGAGACAACAGTAGCTAAGGCGAAAGAACTTCGCTCTTATGCAGAAAAACTTGTGACTGCAGCACGTACAGGTGAAGCAAACGCTCACCGTACAGTTTTTGCAGCATTGCAAGACAAAGAAGCGACTAAAAAGCTTCTAAACGAAATCGCTCCTAACTATAAAGAGCGTAACGGTGGATATACACGTATTACACGTACTCGTATCCGTCGCGGTGATGCTACAACTATGGCATTCATCGAATTCGTTTAATCGTCAGGTTAAACACTCTCTGAGGGCTTGCCCTCAACTTCTTCAGATATACTTTCTTTAAAGTTTTACAGGTATTTACTATGAACAGCAAATTGGCATTTGGAACATACAGAACAGGTTTGGATAATCCTGAACATGAAGCAGCATTAACTCTGGCACTCAAAGAGGGTATTAGACTTATTGATACTTCGACGAACTATATGAACGGTGACGCTGAACGCTTGATCGCAAAGACCCTTGAAGAGCTTTATGGAGGGCATAAACCGGATGATCTTGAGATCGTGTCAAAATGCGGTTATATACAGGGTCCTCTGCTTGAAGAGATTAAAAATGCTCAAGATGATATGATTGATACACTTGAGATCGTAAAGTACGATGAGACATGTTACCACTCCATCCATCCCAGCTTTATCAAGGCAGAACTGACAAAGTCGCTTGAACGCTTAAAACTCGAGAGTCTTGATTGTTACCTGCTGCATAACCCAGAGTATTATCTGCTGCATACTGTCAAAGAGGAGAATGACCGTCCTGAAGCTCAGATGATCATACTTGATCGTATTCTGGACGCATTCATGCAGCTGGAACAGGAAGTTCAGGATGGACGTATCAGAAGTTACGGGATTAGTTCAAACTCTTTTGCACTGAATGAGAGCTCACTCTACTTTTTGCCCTATTATGATTTAGTCTCGCTGGCGGAAAAAGCGGCGTACGAGGTAGGCAACGAGAGACACCACTTTTCGACACTCCAGATGCCGATAAACCTTCTGGAAAAAGAGGGGCTTGTCTGTGCACACTGGGCTAAGGAAAATAACCTTAGAGTACTGGCCAACCGGCCTTTGAATGCCACTAAAGATAACCTGATGTTCCGTTTGGCTTCAGCAGATGAACCGGGGGACTATTTTGCACTCCTGAACGAAACGATGGGCTTTTTAGAAGAGGTAAAGGCGGAGCCACTGTTTAATCTGATCGGGGAGCTTGATAATTATAAACACCGTTTTGGCTGGGTCGGGGAGTATCAAAGCTTCCTGATGGGAAAGATTATTCCCCATATACGCCAGGAGCTTATAAAGATCGAAGATGATTATACAAGGGAGAACGCTTCGAAACTGTTGATGGACTTCTTTGTCTCCTATGAGCAGATGGTGATGTATGAGTGCGCCAAACAGACAAAGAGCATGCTGGAGCATGCAGGATATGTGATTAAGGACAGGATAGAGAAGACGGCACTTAATGAATTGATAGATTGTGCCGATATTGATTACATACTCGTTGGCATGAGAACGACAAAATATGTCAACGCGCTCATTGATATTTAGGGATTGTTTTAAGCTTAAGAAAAATCTTCACAGAGATGATTTATGGCTTATTAAGTGGAATTTGTCTATTT
>JBFEWG010000167.1:0-3588 GCA_041546465.1 Sulfurimonadaceae bacterium | reverse complement strand
TTCAAGTCGACGAAAATAGGACTCCCCTTTTTGATCAAAGATCTCCTGAATTCTCAAACCTTCATTGTTTTCTATCATCGCATCCGTATCCATAAAGCTACGGTTCTCTTGCTTTGCGAGTAATTTTCCGACTGAGCTCTTGCCAGAGCCCATAAACCCTATTAAGATAATATTAGAAGCAGACAACAGTTGTTTCTTTATCACTCGTTTGAAGCTTGTAGCGGTATTGACCGTCAAGTTCAATTACCGCTCTGTAATATTTATCATGATTACCCATACGTATCTTCTTATAAGGGGCTTGGTCAATACTAAAAGTCTTAGGTTTAAAACTTGTATCACGTGAAAAGTCTATAACAATTCTTTGTGGAGAAGCAAGCATAAAGTGACGAAGCAATCTGTCTTTGGTAGTGATGCTTAATTCCTTGTCCATAGGTGTGAATTTGATAAACCTGGTACCAAAGCTTTTGTGCTTCTGCTTAGCTTTCGTTGTGGATTGAGGCTTGTTCTGTTTTTGTGAGATGACAAAGGGTTCATGCCAGTCAATCGCATTGTTAAGCTCTAGTTTTTCATCAGATATGGAGCCGTCAAGGTTTTGATATCTTACGATAATACCTTTGACAGCCCTTGCCGAGTTTGGTAAAGAGATCAATTGTGTTGTAAAAGGTTTTAGATTCTCAACCTTATTTGTAGAAGGTGTTTGTTTTTCGTTTGGATCAGACGGAAAAAAAGGATTGTCTCTGGCTAAAAGTGAGACTAAAGTTAAAAAGAATAAAAGAGTAAAACGCATCTGAGCCCTATAAAGTTAATTTATAGCATTATACAATTTTTTGTTTTGTTAAAGAAATTAATATTGAAGGGGTCGACTTATTGAGAGTCCGGGTCCAGTTCATTGAGTTCAAAAAGCTCTTTTTGAAGACCTGCATTCTCTGCTTTTAACTTAATTATCTCTTCTTGTAAAAAGCGTTCATATTCATCCAAGTTGAGCAGTACTTCCAGTGAACTTTCACCAAAGAGGATTATCCCGATATAGATACCGGAAAATATAACAATTAATACAGCCAGACCAAGGCGCTGCCAGCTTAGGCCTAAATAGCGTTTTGGTAATGACTGCTCTGCTTCTATCTCGTCAAGGAGTTCAGACATAGGTATGCCTTTTTACCAAACAAATGATCTTGTTTAGTTAAAAAGAGCTGCTCCAAGATATTCACCGTAAACAACTTCATTCTCGATCTCAAGAAGACGGTTGTATTTTGCAGTTCTCTCGCCGCGTGCAGTCGAACCTGTCTTGATCTCACCACAGTTAAGTGCCACTGCAAAGTCAGCAATAAAAGCGTCTTCACTTTCACCCGAACGGTGAGACATGACACAAGTATAACCATTTCTTTGTGCAAGGCGAACAGTCAGCATTGTCTCAGAGACAGAACCGATCTGGTTTGGTTTAATAAGAATAGAGTTTGCAATATCTTTTTGAATGCCCTCATTAAGAATATTCGCATTTGTAACAAAAAGATCGTCACCTACCAATTGTACTTTGTCTCCAAGCGCTTCAGTCAGAACTTTCCAACCAGCCCAGTCATCTTCACTCAGACCATCTTCAATAGATACGATTGGATATTTTGAACAAAGATCAACATAATATTGTGTCAACTCTTCCGCTGTTACTGTACGGTTTTCAGACTCAAGACGATAGCCGCCATCGACAACAAGTTCTGATGCTGCTACGTCAAGAGCAATCGCCATCTGCTCACCCGGTTTGTAACCGGCTTTTTCTATCGCTTCCATAATCACTTGGATTGGCTCTTCATTTGAGCTAAGGTCAGGTGCAAAACCACCCTCATCTCCAAGTGCTGTATTGTGATTTTTGTCTTTCAGAATCTTCTTAAGGTTATGGTAAACCTCTGCAGATGCACGTAAAGACTCTGCAAAGTCATCAAAACCGACCGGCATAATCATATATTCTTGAAAATCTACAGAGTTGTCAGCATGTGAACCACCATTGATAATATTCAACATCGGTGTAGGCATGACCATCGCGTTTGCACCACCAAGATAGCGATAAAGAGGAACATTCAAGCTTTGTGCCGCTGCACGTGCAACTGCCATAGAGACACCAAGAACTGCATTTGCTCCAAGGTTTCCATAGTTTTCAGTCCCATCAACCTCTTTCATCGTTGCATCAACAACAGCTTGGTTGAACGGGCTAAGACCGATAAGAGCATCTGCGATTGCTGTATTTACATTCTCAACTGCTTGTAAGACACCCTTACCCATATAACGATCACCGCCATCACGAAGCTCAAGAGCTTCTCGTTTACCTGTACTGGCACCCGATGGTACGATCGCTTCTGCCTGTGTTCCGTCACTGAGTGTGACATAAGCCTTAACTGTCGGATTACCACGTGAATCCATTACTTCAATTGCATTTACATTGTCTATAAAGATCATTCATCTACCTCATTTAATTCATTTGCTTCGTTTATTTCTGTCTGTTCCATGTCCATAAGACTGCTTATGCCCATAGCTTCTTTGATTTTCTTTTCGACTTCTGCCGCAAGTTCAGGGTCTTCTTGGAAAGCCTCTTTAGCTTTCTCTCTTCCCTGTCCCAACTTTTTGTCCTCATATGAGAACCAGGCACCGGATTTGTCAATGATATCCAGTTTAACCCCGTAGTCCACTAACTCGCCAAACTTGGAGATACCCTCTCCAAACATGATATCGAATTCCGCCTGTTTGAACGGAGGTGCCACCTTGTTTTTGACGATCTTCGCTTTGGTACGGTTACCAATAGGCTGTTCAGCCTGCTTAAGTGTCGCGATACGACGGATGTCGATACGCACTGAAGAGTAAAACTTCAATGCATTTCCACCTGTTGTCGTCTCCGGCGAACCATATCCCATCATTCCGATCTTCATACGGATCTGATTGATAAAGATCACTGTTGTATTCATCTTATGTAAAACACCTGTCAGTTTACGCAGTGCCTTTGACATAAGACGGGCCTGTACACCGACTTGCTGATCTGTCATCTCGCCTTCAAGTTCAACCTTTGGTGTCAATGCGGCAACGGAGTCGATAACAATCAGATCAACAGCACCTGAACGTGCAATTGTCTCGACGATATCAAGGGCTTGTTCACCATAATCCGGCTGCGATACCAAAAGGTTTTCAACATCAACACCCAGATTTTTAGCATAGCCGATATCAAGAGCGTGTTCAGCATCGATAAACGCACACACGCCACCTTGTTTTTGACACTCTGCTGTAATCTGTAGTGTTAAAGTCGTCTTACCTGAACTCTCCGGTCCATAGATCTCAATGATTCTACCTTTAGGAACACCACCAATTCCCAATGCAAGGTCAAGTCCAATCGAACCTGTACTGATCGCTTCAACTTTTTCGATCTCTTTATCACCAAGACGCATAAGTGCGCCTTTTCCAAAAGTTTTGTCAATCTGTTTTAGTGCCAAGTCCAGTGATTTTTGTTTATTTGCATCCATTAGATGTTCCTTATTATGTTAATTGGAAAAATTATATGACAAATTGAAATATACGTCATTTCATATTGCAAAATGCAATATTTTCTTCTGA
>JBFEWG010000166.1:0-3609 GCA_041546465.1 Sulfurimonadaceae bacterium | reverse complement strand
ATCTTTGACACTTTGATGTTTGCGGCAGGTTTGAACTCGAACGTGGAAACGACCGGACCTGCATAGGTACGCACCACATCACCTTCGATCTTGAAGTGGGCAAGCTTCTCGATCAGGTCTTCGATCTTGGCATCAAGCTGTTCTTCATTGATCTGCGTATCCTGCTTGACAGGCTTTTGCAAGAAATCCACAGAAGGAAGCTTGAAGTTTTTCGGCTTTTCCGTCTTGCCTTTTTCGATCTGGTCAAGAAGCTGCTTGTTCTCTTCAAGCTCGTCGACGATAACCGCATGCTTCTCCTCTTTGGCCTTCTTCGCCATCGATAGGATCGTCTTTTTCTTCGGCTCTTCTATCGGAGCTTCTTCTACTATTGCCTCAGGAGCAGCTACAGCCGGTTCGGGTTTGACTTCAGGGACTTCTTCTGGCTCTTGGCTTATTTCCTGCTCAGGATACAGGCTCGGGGGCTCGGGAATAAACTCCTCTTCAAAAGGCGGTCTCTCCTCTTGGGCATGAGAAATCTCCTCCTGCATGCTGTCGACCTTTACTTTTTCCTCTTCATACACTTCATAGGAGTTTTGTAACGTCTCTTTTCTTCTCATCTTTTCAATGATAAGACGAGAGATCTTCAGATCGGCAATATCATCCAACAGGTCATGCAGGCTTTTATCCAAAAAGATGATGACAGAAAGCACGGTACTCATCAACCAAAATATCCAAACACCTACACCGCCGATATAAGGCGATAGAAAGTCCACAAAGTTACCGCCGACGGATCCACGCAGAACACCGGTGCTTACTAAGGCCTGAAAGATGACCAGTGTAAAGAAGAAGAGAATAGACGAAAGGACAAGTTCTGCACGACGCAGACTGAATCCCGGATTTTTAAACCATAAGAACAAGGAAGCCAATACCACAAGCGGATACACATAGGAGAGGTAACCGAAGAGCTGATGGTTCAATTGGGCGAACTCTGCTCCAAGGGAACCGACCAGGTCCGCATTCGATGCGAATGTTGAAAAAGAAAAATATGAGAGTAGCCCGGCGCCGACAATAAATAAGATATTACGTAAAATGAGAAAGTCCTTACTTTAAACTATCGCAATTATAGCTAAACTTGCTGGCTGCCCTGGAAACATGAGCAAACTGTCAACGATCAAAGATAATTGACAAGCGACAGTTCCGAGATTCTGGTCACCGTAGAAAGCATCGCCTGATAGTTTATTTCCAGCTGTTTCAGCTCAAGGGACGCCTCGGCAAAATCAACATCAATCGTATCAGAACGCAATGTCTTCGTTGTGATGATAAGAAGGTCTGTCCTGTCTGATGTTGTCTGAAATGTCTGTGACTGTACTCCGGCAACAGAATGTTGATTAAAAAGATGATTTGCCAGGTCGTCAATCGCCTGAATAGCATTTTGGACACCGCCGTTTCTAGGGTCACCGACATTTCCATCTGCACGGATACGACCAAGTTCGACGGAAGTTATCGCCTCGTCTATCTGTTTGAAGAAATCGGTTTTTGGATCCGAGATTGTCAAGGCGTTATTGGCATTGAAACTTGCGATCGGTCCATTATCATTAGGCTTGATAAAAGGTGCAGAGAAAAGGTTCGTACTCGGATCAAACATAGCGATGCTTGCCTGGGTAACGGAACTGCCGTTCTCTTTAAAGTTTACTTTTCCGTCATAAGACAGGTTGACTTCGCCCAGTGTTTTAGCTGCCCTGATCGCATCTTCATAGGTGGCATATCCATTAGGGTCAGTACCTGTGACGGCAAAATTAACGACATCCATCAATTGTCTGTATGTCATATCTCCTGCATTCGTCGGGTTGCCGGCAACATCCTCAACCGGGAAATTTGCTATAGCTACACCCGCTATGGTACCGCTTACTGTCGATCCGGCATCCGAGAAGTTGATATCAATGTCATAAGTATTGCCATTGACATCCAGACCCTGGACCGTCAGTGTCTCAAGATCAAGCCCGCTTACATAATTTCCCTCAAAATCATAGGTGATACCTGAAAAGACTTCATGCAGCTTTGTACTGTCTGTAGCAAAACTGTTATCACTTTTCACTATCTGCGGGACGTTTGATGAGAGGTTGACACCCTCTTTGACAAAATCATTACGATCGTAAACAAGCGACTCTATATTGTTAGTCGCCAGTGTCGAAGCAGAAAGAGAACTTTGCATAAAAGACTTGACGTGTAAAGGGTTCGTAGGAGGATTTATTCCTGCAGCTATGTCATCGGCAATATTTTTAAAGTCAGTCTCTCCGCCATCCAAGGCATCCACATCCGTAACGAGCGCATTATCAGGTAATGCTGGATCAAAGTCAGTCGCTCCGACCATATGAAAGTCCAGCTTGCTCGATCCCGGCATCCTGTCTTCAATCTCTATCTGTCCGTCTTCATTCAATGTTACGTCAACGACTTTACTGGTCAATGAATTTCCGAAGGCATACCCAATTTCATCCAAAAGACTTTGTATCGAATCTTCATCGCTTTTAGAGATGACTGTCTTGAAACTTGTTCCGTCATGCGTCGTCCCATGAATATAGAAATGGTGTTTAGGATTAAGAAGATCTATATTAGGATCAGTATCCCCCATAAGGTCTCTAACCGTATGGTTTCCTGTTAAATATTCCTCTTTTCTCGCTAGTTCACGTGGAATACCAGGGTCCTCCATAACATCTGGATAAAGTAATGTCTGATTGAACTGCGGCATATTCAACGTGATCTTTCGCTGGGTATCATTTTCATCACCGAGGAAAAGATTCTGTCCATTGATATTATAGGTCTGCTCAACGCCTGAACCGAGAAATGATTTCATGTCTTCGGCATTACCCTGATATATTCCGTTGTCATCGATCGGTTTGGTTTTGATTTCCGAACCTGAAAAAAGATAATTCCCGTTGATA
The DNA here is from genome assembly GCA_041546465.1 of Sulfurimonadaceae bacterium. Lineage (GTDB taxonomy): Bacteria > Campylobacterota > Campylobacteria > Campylobacterales > Sulfurimonadaceae. The sequence continues at coordinate 691 of JBFEWG010000166.1, read as the reverse complement.
GAAGTATTCGCAAGCTGTCTAAGATTTTCTTCGAGACCACGTAACTCCAATGCTATCGCATTCAGACTTTCAGGACTATGCGACTCATTGGCTGCAGAGACCAACTTGACTTTCATCGTGTCTAAAATTTTTGTCATGTCATTCATTGTTGTATCGGTGTTCGTACTCACCTGCAAGGCACTTTGCGCATTTTGTTTGGCTTGCGTCAATGTTGTGATCTCATTATCAAGTCGAACCGTATCAATGAATGTCGATGTATCTTCATGGGCGTATTGGATCTTTTGACCCGACGAGATCTGCTTGGTGACATCAAACAGTTCACGTGCTGTTTTACTCTGGTCAAAATGTAAATTTCTATAATATCCACTCAATGTAGCGCGCATCTAGCACCTCCGTAATCAAAAACAGCAACTATATTTCAATACTCAAAGCAAAATAAGTTCCATAACCTGTCTTCATTATTCAATAAGTATATATCGGTAGTTTTCATATATTTTGAAATATTTATATACTTTAATATCAATTTGCCTTTCTGACGGGTACCCTATTCAACAACCTCACCTTTTACCGCACTTTAAGCATTGTGCTTTTATAATTCCGACCTCTTCATGCCGCCGTGGTGAAATCGGTAGACACGTCGGATTCAAAATCCGATGCTTTCGGGCGTGGCGGTTCAAGTCCGCCCGGCGGT
>JBFEWG010000160.1:0-3832 GCA_041546465.1 Sulfurimonadaceae bacterium | reverse complement strand
CCATACTCTGAAAGAAACGCTCCATTTTTTCATACTACGACCTTTAATCCTTAATCTTAACAACTATTTTAACACCTCTTGGTTACTATTACATTAAAACAACCCAATGGATGACTATGGAATTTAAAATCAGTGATGAATATATCGAACTATATAAACTGATCAAGGCAGCCGATCTTGTTGACAGCGGTGCCGAGGCAAAACAACTTATCGAACAAGGCTTCGTCAAACGTAACGGTGAAGACGAGACACGAAAACGAGCGAAGATCAAACCAAATGAAGTCATTACGATTGGTGAGGTGAGTTTAAAGGTTGTCACGTAATACTTAAAGAAAACAGCGAAGTTTCTTTAGTAAAACGTGTAAAGATCAGACCGGATGAAGTGATCACCATCAGTGATGTACGTTTGAAAGTCATCTCTTAACTATCTAAACAATCCAGAAAAGGAGACACTATGTCACTTACCGTTTATCTTTCAGGGGAGATTCACACCAGCTGGCGAGACGAGATCATGGCCGCGACGCAAAAAGCCGGCTTGGAAATCAACTATGTATCAGCTGTGACAGACCATGCCGCGAGTGATGCGGCAGGTGACCATCTGGGCAGTGAAGAAAAACAGTTCTGGCGGGATCATAAATCGGCAAAAGTCAATGCCATACGTATCAAGACAATGCTGAAACAAAGTGATATCGCTGTGATCCGTTTTGGACAAGAATACAAACAGTGGAATGCGGCCTTTGATGCCGGTCAGTGTGCCGCTTTAGACATCCCCTATATCACCTTGCATGATGAGAACATCATCCACCCCCTTAAAGAAGTAGATGCCCAGGCTATGGCCTGGACGACGACAACACAACAGGTGGCTGAAATATTAAAATATGTGACAGAGGCCCAATAGAATCTCTGCAGCGCTTCTATTAAGGGCTAGAGATTTGTAAAGGCAATCGCCGAAATGAGTCCGATCGTCCCGCCAAAGACACCGCCCCAGACGACAAGCCATCCAAGATGTTCTGCGATAATACGCTGGACCATCGCTTTGACCATCTGCGCATCAAGTTCATCCATTCGCGCATTGATGGCTGCCTCTATTTTTTCATTCAGGTCATCACTCAGACTTGAACCTGAAAGTGTCTCGTTCAAATTGTTTTGGAACTCCTCACTCTTTGCTATTGCTTTGACAGCCGTTTTCATCTTCGATACAAACGGTGCACGCAGACCTTCTATCGCCTTCTCGCCCCCGAACATGCCGAGCATCCCTCCAAAAGGTGATTCCATAACGGTCTTAGCCAAAGCATCATAGGCCGGAGAAAAGTCAGTCTTTTCAATAATTGGCTCAAGATCGACTCTCTTCTCTTCCTGTTCCAGAAAACGCTGCAGGTTCTGCGAAGTAAAGAACTCGCGCATCATCAACTCTTTGATACTTTCTTTAAATGCCTCGAAGTTTTGAGAAATAACACCTGAGCCATATAAAAACGGCACTTTCTCAAAAAGCATATGCACCGCGATAGCATTAGTCAATGCCCCAGAAAGAGCGAAGAGTCCCATATATAACACAGCTGTATGAAAGGGTTCTTCCAAAAGATATGAGACCCCTGTCAAAACAAGTGCAAGTAGATTGGTTACAAAGCTTTTATTTAATGCCATCATCATCCTTATCAAAAAATGACATTATACATGAAGCATTCTCAAAAAACCGCTTATCCATCTCTGCGCTACAAAAACTCCCTGTAGTCTCTGGCACACATCTTTTCTATCTCTTCAACACTCTTGGCTATCTCGTAGGAGAGGTTCTCATAACCACTACCCGTCACCAGGATATTGTCTTCTGTACGTATTCCGATTCCTCTATAAGCCTCAGGTATCTCCAGATCATCCCGGGGAAGATAGATAGCCGGTTCAACTGTCAGGATCATACCCGGTTCAAACTGGACTTCTTTTCCATTCTCATCTTTATAAGGACAGGTATCATGGACATCAAGCCCCATCCAATGTCCAATACCATGAGGATAATATTTCTTATGTGTCCTGTTCTCTATAATAGCATCCAAAGAACCTTTAAGGATGCCCAGATCCAACATCACCTGTGCCAATAGAAGCTCACTGTTTTCTTGCAGCTGCTGTTTCGATACACCGGGTTTGATTGACCGGATAATCTTTTCCTGTACATCCAGTATACCCTCATAAAGAGCCTGCTGCGGTTTGGAAAACTTCCCGTTGATCGGAGTCGTGCGGGTAATATCGGAAGCATAATAATCCCACTCGCATCCCGCATCGATCAGCATCATATCACCATCTTTCAAGAGCTCTCTATTCTCGACATAATGCAAGGTATTGGCATTGTTCCCGCCAGCAACAATACTCCCGTACGCATCATGTTCCGAACCGTTCTTCTTGAAGATATACTCTATGAGAGCCTGAATCTCATACTCTTTCATACCCGGCTTTACCATCGCCATTGCAGCATGGTGTGCCTGCGTCGTGATCGCAATAGCTTTTCTGATCTGCTCGGTCTCATACTCGTCTTTATAAAGTCGCATCTTCTCAAGCAGAGTATTGAGATGTATGTAACTGCGAGGTGAAACATCGACCGTTCGGATATGCGAAAGTTCTTCACACACCTTTTTGACACTGTGTATATAGTCATTGTCCTTAAACGTGTCCAGGTAGAGCTGGTGACTTCCTTCAAGCAGCTTGGGAAGTTCGGATTCAAGAGCCTTGATATCATAAGCCTCATCCACATCCAATGTCTTACAGGCAGGTTCAACGCCCAGCCGTTCTCCTACCCACATCTCCATCTCGGGATCTCTTTCACGTAAGAAGAGAACAGATTTACTTCCCTTCTTACTTTTGCTTAACAGCAATAGCGCGTCAGGTTCATTGAAACCTGTCAGATAATAGAAATTGCTGTCCTGTCTAAAGGGAAACTCTGTGTCATTACTTCGTGTTTGCATGCTAGCTGAAGGTATTAAGGCGATGCCCATATCCATTTGTGCCAAGACCTTTTGGCGTCGATCTTTATAGATGTTGTTTTTCATAAGCTTATTGTACATAAATATATTTTAGATGCACTAAAGTGAGAACTACCGGCTTATTTCCATTAGAGAAAAAAATATTTTTATCGTATAATGTTCATCATCAACATTAGAAGGATAGCAGATGTGTAACATGGGTATTAAAGACAGAATCATTCGTGCCGTCATTGGTCTTTTACTATTAGCTGCCGGGTTTTATACCGCATACTGGTGGTTGGATCTTCTTGGTGTCCTTGCCTTAATGACCTCTGTCTTCAGTTTTTGTCTACTCTATAAAGTCTTAGGGATAGACACAGGATGTCAAAAAAACCGGGGGGAATAGACAATTCTTTCTTTAAGAGGTCAAGTATGCTTTAGGGCTTATAGATCTCTGCAGTCAGGCCAGTATCAGGTCACTGTACCATATACACAAATGTGATATTCTCGAAGATGTGATAGCTTCGTGACATAAAATAGTTATAATTTTTATTACTATAGATTAAGGAAAACAGGATGAGCAAAGAAAAGATCTTAATTGTCGAAGACGATGAAGTCACTGCTATGCATCTAAAGATGGCGCTTCAAAAACTTGATTATGAAATTGTCTCGATTGCTGAAAACACAATCCAGGCACGTAATAAGATTAAGATTTATGAGCCCGACGTCATCTTACTTGATATCTCTTTACAGGAAGAAACCGACGGTATCAGTCTGGCTTCCTATATCAAAAGCAAACACCGTATCCCTTTTATCTATCTGACCTCTCATTCCGAAAATGCAATCCTGGACGAGGCCAAGGTCACGGAACCGCATGGTTATCT
>JBFEWG010000081.1:0-8986 GCA_041546465.1 Sulfurimonadaceae bacterium | reverse complement strand
CTTATCATCAAGCGCATTTTCTACTGCCAGGATACCCGGTTCGACCACACCGACGACATCACAAGTAGCATGTTCTTTTAACTCATTCAGAGCATAAGCACTTACGGTATTACAGGCTGTGATCAAGAGATCGATGTCAAAGTTCTTAAAAAACTCCAAAGCTTCGAGGGAATAACGGATGATAGTGTTTTCATCTTTGACACCGTAGGGAACACGGGCTGTATCCCCAAAGTAGATGATCTCTTCAAAAAGTTGATGTTCGATCAGGCTTTTGACTACTGTAAGACCGCCGACACCACTGTCAAATACACCAACTTTCATGAATGCTTATGCACCTTCGTTCATCAGTGCGAGGAACTCTTCATTGTTTTTGGTCTTTTTCAACTGGCCAAAGATAAATTGAAGGGCTTTGGTCTCATTCTCCTGTTTATGCAGCATAGAACGAAGTACAAATACTTTTTTTAGGACATCTTCACCGACAAGAAGCTCTTCTTTACGTGTCCCGGATTTTAGAAGGTCAAGTGCCGGGAAGATACGACGTTCTGCAATATGACGGCTGAGTACGACTTCAGAGTTACCCGTACCTTTGAACTCTTCAAAGATGACTTCATCCATACGGCTTCCCGTATCGACTAGAGCAGTGGCGATGATTGTAAGGCTTCCGCCGTTTTCAATATTACGTGCAGCACCGAAGAATCGTTTCGGTTTATGAAGTGCATTGGCATCCACACCACCTGAGAGGACTTTACCTGAAGACGGTGTCGCTGTATTATAGGCACGCGCAAGTCTCGTGATGGAATCAAGAAGGATGACGACATCTTTACCCATTTCTACCTTACGTTTAGCACGTTCGATGACAAGTTCGGCAACCTTGACATGGTTCTTTGCAGGCTGGTCAAAGGTCGAGTTATAAACTTCTCCTTTTACAGAACGCTCCATATCTGTTACCTCTTCAGGACGCTCATCTACCAGAAGTACCATGAGATCGATTTCAGGGTGATTGTAAGTAATACCATGGGCTAGCTCTTTCATGAGCTCCGTCTTACCTGAACGTGGCGGTGCAACGATGAGCCCACGTTGCCCCTTTCCAATAGGCGAGAACATGTCAAGCATTCGACCGGTCAGCTTTTCCGGGTTATACTCAAGTTTGATCTGATCCATTGCGTAAAGCGGTGTAAGGTTTTCAAAAAGAGGGCGTTTTTTACTCTCTTCAGGTGGAAGGTAGTTGATAGCTTCAATCTTTAGCAGGGCATAATAGCGCTCCTGCTCTTTTGGAGGGCGGACCTGACCGGTGACGACGTCACCGTTTCTTAAGGCAAAACGTTTGATCTGTGTGCTTGATACGTAAGCATCGTTCACAGAGTCAGAGAAATTTGTATCGATACCGCGTAAGAAACCGTATCCGTCCTGCATAATTTCCAGGATCCCTGTAAAAAGGATGAAGCCGCCTTTATTCGTTTGGGCTTTCAAGATCTCAAAAAGAAGGTCTTGGCGTTTGAGTTCGTTGGGATGTTCGACCTTCAGCTCTTCCGCAATAGAGATAAGATCATCAAGGGGTTTTGCACGAAGGTCATCAATATTATAACCTTCAACTGGTACGTGGGTTCTGTTGTTATTGTTTTTTTTCTTTGAGTTTTCGCTCATTAATGCCTCGTTTGGGAGTTGTTTGGTCTAAAAACGCTTTTGTTTCAGACGTGTCTTTAAGAAGTGGCAGCTTGTAAGCTGGGAAAGATATTCTATTTTGTATAGCCGTATTTTATAGTAACTTGGCAAACATGTCAAGTGACAAAAAGAGTGGATGACTAAAAATCAAGCAGTCACATTTTTTTAGTTTAGCTTGAATATGTTACTATCATTATCAAATTAAAATAGAAGATTAGAATGAACAACAAACTGTTTTTTAATACCAAGATCAATGAGAAGTTTGCCTCTGTGCTTTCCCAGGAGAGCAAAGAGATAGGTTTTTACCATCTTCCTGATGCCGATACAAGCGAGTATAAGGAATACGCCAAAGGTGTAAAACAAAAGGATATCGTCGTTGTTGGTATTGGCGGAAGTGCACTTGGAGCATTGGCAATCTATCATTTTCTGGGTCTGCATCAACACTTTGAAAAGAATTTGCATTTTATAGACACGACAGATCCTCTGGTCTTGCATCAAAAGATTGAACAGATAGATCTGAATGATGCTTTGTTTATCATTATTTCAAAGTCAGGGACAACCGTCGAGACGATAGCTGCCTTAAAATATCTGCAGACCTTTGTCCCGGTCTCCAAAGAGAACTACACGATCATTACAGATCATAATTCAGCATTGGAATCATTTGCACAGGCTTATTCCCTGAAAGTCTTTAACATTCCGGCTAATGTAGGTGGGCGTTTTTCTGTTCTCTCTGCCGTGGGACTGGTTCCACTGGCTATTATTGGTGTGGATATTGATGCGCTTTTAAGCGGTGCAAAAAAGGTCAAGACTTCCTTTTTTGAAAACCTTGGGTATTGTGAAAAGCTTTTGACTAAGGCGACATATTATGCACAAAAAAGCAATTCATATAATATAAATTGTCTCTTTTCCTATTCGGAAGCGTTTAGGGAATTCAATGCCTGGTATGTACAGTTATGGGGTGAAAGTCTAGGAAAAAAACAGCGTCATTCACAGTTACATGTAGGATTGACCCCTGTTGGTCTTATCGGTCCGACAGATCAGCACTCGTTTTTACAGTTGATTGTCGACGGAAAGCGTGATAAGACAGTCACGGTTATCAAAATCAAGGATTTCGAGAACAGTATCAAGATCCCTGATGTCTCTCTTCCTGCATTGGAAAAGCTGGATATGCTTAATGGATATGGCTTTGAAGAACTGATCAATATGCAAGCGGATGCGATGATAGAGTCTTTGGAGCAGTTGGAATTCATTCCTCTCGATGTCATCGAGATCGAAAAAGTAAATGAGCAGACCATAGGTGAAATGATCTATTATTTTGAACTGCTTACAGCGTTGGTTGCACAAATGTTAGATATAAATGCCTATGATCAACCAGGGGTCGAAATGGGTAAACTGATCTTAAAAGATAAAATGAATAAAAATTAGTGCTTACCTGCTTCGTATTACCACACAGGTTCCCATTCTGTCTAGTATAATTGAGAGATTTAACACCTTTCTAAACAATAAACGAGTATAAGATAAATTACAAATTACAAATTACAAATTTATAGGAAAAGTATATGTACTTATTTACATCAGAAGTCGTTAGCCCAGGGCATCCGGATAAATGTGCTGATATTATTGCAGACAGTATCGTTGATAGACTGATCATGGAAGACCCTGCTTCTCGTGTTGCATCCGAAGTCTTTGTCGCGGGTAAGCATGTTGTCATCGGCGGAGAAGTCACGACGAAAGCAAAGGTAGATGAGGCTGCATATAAAAAGATCGTCTTAGAAGCCCTTGAAAAGATCGGTTATAATGGTAAATCAGCATTTAGCAAAGAAGAGTGTTTACATCCAGATGACGTTAAAGTGCAGGTCTTATTAAACCGTCAATCACCTGAGATTAATCAGGGGGTTGATCAGGAAGATGGAGAGATAGGAGCCGGCGATCAGGGAATTATGTTCGGGTATGCAGATGTGGAAACAGCAGACTATATGCCATCAGCGATTACTTATGCACGTATGTTGATGGAAAAGGTCTATCATTATGCTTTAGAGCATAACCATAAACTGGGTGTTGATATCAAGACTCAGGTCACGATGGATTATGGTACAAAAGACAACTTTGAATCCGGTCAGCCTCAATCGATACATACCATTGTCGTCTCTGCGCCATGTGTTCATACGATGACTATTGATGAGGTACGTGAACTGATTATGGGACTGATCATTGATACGGCGCTTCCTACAAATCTTTTTGATCCTGAGCACTGTATTATTCATATCAATCCGACAGGGAAGTATGTCTCACACTCTTCACTGCATGATTCAGGACTTACAGGACGTAAACTGATCGTAGACAGTTTTGGCGGTTATTCACCAATCGGTGGAGGTGCTCAGTCTTCCAAAGACTACACGAAAGTTGATAGAAGTGGATTGTATGCAGGACGATGGATCGCTAAGAATATTGTAGCAGCAGGATTGGCTAAAAAAGCTATAGTTCAACTTTCCTATGCGATTGGTGTTGCCAAACCTGTCTCTGTAACCGTTGATACTATGGGAACAGGTCTGATTGATGATGGCAAGCTTTCAGATTTTGTCCATGATACCTTTGCATTGACACCGCGCTGGATTACAGAGAAATTTAGTTTGGATAGACCATCTGCCGAGACTTTTCTTTATGCAGATGTAGCTGCACGCGGTCAGGTGGGACAAAGTGATTACCCATGGGAAAAACTGGATGCAGTCGATATTTTTAAAGCATTGGCTTAATGCCATCACTTTAAAGCTCCTGAAAAATGATGCGTCTTCAAAACTGAGTTCTTAGCTCAGTTTGTTCTCTACTACATTCTAAGTCATACAATGCTATAATACCCGCGCTATAAAATAAAGGTAAAAATATGATTAACTACATAAAAAATCAGATACAAGCATCAATTGATACCAAACAAAATATTTTAAATGATGAAGCCTTGATGCAGACGATTGCAGCAGTCGGTCAAGCCTGTGTTGAACTTTATAGAAATGGGAAGAAGACACTGCTTGCCGGTAATGGAGGTTCGGCTGCAGATGCACAGCATATTGCAGCGGAACTGGTAGGACGGTATGGGTTTGATCGTCCTTCTATCCCCTCTGTCGCATTGACAACAGATACGTCTAACCTTACTGCTATTGGTAATGACTATGGATACGACAAGGTCTTTTCCCGTCAGATGGAAGGTATGGGAAGTGAAGGAGATCTTTTTATCGGAATTTCCACTTCAGGTAACTCAGTAAACATCGTCAATGCGATCAATGCTGCCAAGGCCAAAGGTGTGACAACAGTCGCTTTGGTCGGTCGAGACGGTGGAGAGATGGCACGTATTGCGGATTATGCCATCATCGTCCCATCAAATGCTACACCGCGTATTCAGGAATCTCATATTCTTATCGGACACATGATTTGTGATATTATTGAAAAAGAGCTCTTTGGTGACGGAGTAGACGAAGCGTAACAATGGAATTGTCATTAAACGAAAAGAAGCCTGCCCTTTTTCTGGATCGTGACGGTGTGATCAATATAGAGAAAAATTATCTTCATAAGAAAGAGGATTTTGAGTTTATTGACGGTATCTTTGACCTTTGTCGGTTTTATCAGGATAAAGGGTATCTGATCGTTGTCGTGACTAACCAGTCAGGCATAGCCAGAGGTTATTATACAGAGGATGATTTCGCCAAATTGACCATTTGGATGGTCGATGCTTTTGCATCAAAGGGTGTTGAGATAACTAAGGTTTATCACTGTCCGCACCATCCTGATATCAGCGGGGAATGTGACTGCAGAAAGCCTCATCCGGGAATGCTGTTAAAAGCAGCCAAAGAGTTTGATATTGATCTTGAACATTCACTTCTGGTAGGGGACAGCGAAAGAGATATTGAAGCGGCGCATAGCGCGGGCGTGCAAGAGACCTATCTTTTTTCTGAAGAAGCTAAGCCGACACAGGCAAATGAAAACATACATACATTAAGAAGCTTGCTATGCTAATACTTAATACAGGCGGGACCTTTAATAAACGTTACAATCCTCTTACCGGTGAGATGGAAGTTCCCTATGATAATCTGGCTGTCGAAAAGATTCTCTCGACCTTTACTTACGATGTGGAACTAGCCGGACTTATCTATAAAGACAGTTTGGATATGGATATGGAAGATAGAAAGATGATGACAAAGATCATTGCAGCCTCTTCTGATACACACTTTGTGATCATTCATGGAACAGATACGATGGATATGAGTGCCGCTTTTTTGGATGAGATACTTGATGATAAGGTCATCGTCTTTACCGGTGCGATGGTGCCTTTTGAAATAGACCCTATAGAAGCGACTGCCAACCTGGCCATGGCACTGGGGTTTGCAAAGAGCATGAAGGTGCCCGGAGTATATATTTGTATGCAGGGATCTGTCGAAAGACACGATAAACTTGTCAAGAACAAGAAATTAGGAAAGTTCGAAGTTGTCCAAGGTTAAATGTTCGCATTGTCATCTTGACTATGATGAAGATGTGATGATTAAGGATGAGGATCATTACTTTTGCTGCACAGGATGCCAGGGTGTTTTCCATCTTCTAAACGATTCGGGGCTGGACAGCTTTTATGACAAACTGGGTGAAAAAAAGCTGACCGCACCGACGCATACTTTCGAAGATAGTTCATCTTTTGATTCCGACTCATTCTATAAACAGTTCGTCACGACAAACAGTGATGGTTTCCAGGAAATATCTCTTGTCATCGAAGGTATTCACTGTTCGGCATGTGTATGGTTAAATGAAAGGGCCCTACACAAACTCGAAGGAGTGATTGAGGCAAGTATCAACTACACCAACAACAAAGCTAAGATCGTCTGGGCAGATCATATAGTCAAACTCTCAGCGATCATCGACTTGATACGTGCTATCGGATACAACGCATATCCTTATGATCCAACTGTCCAAGAAGAAAAAGCAAACTCACAGCGAAAAGATTATTATCTTCGTATTGTCGTGGCACTTTTTGGTTCGATGAATATTATGTGGATAGCTATCGCTCAATATGCAGGGTATTTTACCGGTATGACACAGGAGATGAAGAATATTCTGAATTTTGCAGAATGGTTTTTATCAACACCGGTACTTTTTTACAGCGGGTTTGTCTTTTTTAGAGGTGCATATTACGGTATCAAAAACCATATGGTCAATATGGATGTCCTGGTGGCAACGGGTGCCATGTTGACCTATCTCTATTCGATATACATTGCATTAAGTCAATCAGGTGAGGCATATTTTGATTCGGTAGCCATGATCATCACTTTTGTTTTGGTGGGCAAGTTTTTGGAGGTACTAAGCAAGAAATCTGCTGCCGATACCTTAGATGTTATTTCCAAGCATGTACCTAATGAGGTTAACCGTCTTGAAAACGGACACGTCGAAAGTATCAGTGTTCATGAGGTAAAGGTCGGGGATATCCTCGAGATAAAGCCTGGAGAGAAAGCTGCATTGGATGGTGTTGTCATTAGGGGAGAAGGCTATTTCGATGAGTCAAGCCTCAGTGGGGAGAGCCATCCTATTTATAAAAAAGAGGGTGACAAAATAATCAGCGGAACGATCTGTATCGATGCGCTTTTTCACTATGAAGCCGAAAAAGACTTTTCTCACTCTACGCTTTCAAATCTTGTCTCATTACTGGAAAATGCGATGAGAAAAAAACCGCAAGTCGAGATTATGGCCAATAGAATTTCTGGCCATTTCTCAACAGTGATACTGCTATTGGCTTTGATGACCTTTATCGTATGGTGGTGGTGGCCACACTCCTTTCAAGAATCTTTCATGGTCGGAATTTCTGTTGTCATCATAGCGTGTCCGTGTGCCCTGGCCCTTGCAACTCCGTTAGCGACATTGATAGGACTGAGTCTGGGGGCAAAACGCGGTATACTCTTTAAAGAAGCGGCACAACTAGAGACAATGGCTAAAACACAGATGCTTATCTTGGATAAGACAGGCACGATAACCGAGGGCAAACCGGAAGTAATCAGTGAAAAAAGTTTTAGTCCGATAGATAAACGGCTATTGTTGGCACTGTGTGAATCCTCACTGCATCCGATCTCACAAGGTATCGTCAGACATATCAAAAAAGAAGATGCAACATTACGGCCTGTATCACTTCTTTCTTCCAATCAGGTTCCCTCCCGTGGTACTATCGCAGTGTATGAGAATAAAAAGGTCTTGGGTGGAAATGCAGCGTTTATGAAAGATAACGGTATTGAAGTCGATATTCACTCAGATTTCTCTCTTTTTTTCTTTGCCATTGAGAAACAATTAATAGCCTGTTACGAGTTGCGTGACAGAGTAAAAGAGGGGATTGTAGAGCTTATTGACATGTGTCACTACAATGGGATCGATGTGTTGATGCTCACAGGCGATCATGAGAATTCCGCCCGATATATTGCTGAGGAAGTTGGGATCACAAACTATTATGCGGCGCTTTCTCCTGAAGAGAAAGCGGCCTTTGTCGCTAAACATGACGACAAGGTCCGTGTTATGGTGGGTGATGGGGTCAATGATATCCTTGCTCTGGCCCATGCAGATATTGCTATTGCAATGGGAAGCGGGTCGGATATTGCTATAGATGTCAGTGATGTGGTTCTTTTGGATGATTCGCTGATCAGCCTTAAAGAGGCTTTTATAATCTCGAGAAGAACGTTTAGTCTAGTCAAACAGAACCTTGGTTTGTCGTTGTTGTATAATGCCGTGACAATACCTTTGGCGATGGCAGGGTATATCATTCCACTCATAGCGGCCGCATCTATGTCCTTTAGTTCATTATTGGTCGTGGGCAATTCGATGCGTATCAAATGGAAGTGGAATCGTTAAGATGAGAAACAAGGAAAAGAATGTCTAATGGTATCGTTATAGTAATGCTTGGTATTTCTCTACTTTTGGGAGCTTTGGCATTAATCGGTGTAATTTGGGCCATTAAAACAGGGCAGTTTGATGATAAGGACAAGATGATGAACTCGGTTCTTTTTGACGGTGAAGATGCATTGAATGAAGCTGTAGAAAAAGAGCGTCGTAAAAAAGAGTACAGCTCAGAGAATAAAGAAAAATAGCATTTTTTACGGGGTTGATAATATTAAGATGGTTTTTGGAGTGTATAAGATGAGGGATTCGGGTAGGAACTACCCGAGTAGCAGGATTATTTAAGACCTGCGATATAAGCAGCAACAGCTTTGATATCAGCGTCAGAGTAAGCAGCTACTTGACCTTTCATCAATGCACCCATACCTTTAACGTTACGAGTACCAGCTTTATAACCTTTTAGAGCTTCTTCAGT
>JBFEWG010000065.1:0-11105 GCA_041546465.1 Sulfurimonadaceae bacterium | reverse complement strand
TATTACGAAAGGGAGAGAAAATGAGTCACAATGTAGAGTTGCCGAGTTATGCAAATATTTCAGCGGAGGAGATGGCCTCGAAGATCGGTCTGAATGCAAAGCACATCCCGATATTGGTTCAAAGTTTTATAGAAGAGAGCCAAGGGATAATGCAACAGCTTGAAGAAGCCATTACCAGTAAAAATTACAATGAAATAGGCAATCTTGCGCACTCAATAAAAGGGTCTTCGGGAAATCTGAAGTTCGATGAGATGTATGAACTGGCCAAGGAGATGGAACTCTCGGCAAAGGCTGCAAAAGAGGATTATTATTACGCGGATGCCTGTGCAAGTATTAAAACGGCAATCAATAGTATTAGTTTGTAGGATTTAAGTTTATTCTGGCTTCGCTTGGGTTATAATATCGACCTCAAAAGCACTGAGGGTATGATGTAAATACCTTGAGTGCTTCCCTTTAGACCTGTGCAATGGTTCCATCTGGTACTGTGTCAGGACGGGAACGTAGCAGCACGCCAGGTTTTACCATGTGCCGCAGGTATCTGGAGGGGAGTCTTTCTTTAGCATTCCACATTTATTTATATCAACGAATAGTTAAACCATCGAGGTTGTCTTATTGATAAGATTTTGGCCTTAGATATCTCTTCTTAAATTACTTCCAGATTATTTCACAAAGTCTCCACACGAAAACCGTTATGATACTATTATCAAAAAAAGTTATCAATAGTTACTTTATTTGGTTACAATAAATCTGAATTCCTATTAGTAATTCTTATACTATCTTTGTTGCAGGCAAGGTGGTTGTATATGCGTTATTATTGGGAGTAGAAAAAATCTTGAAGGATAGTAAATGATTAACACAGTGAAATTGGCGACATTGGTCTTGGGTGCAGCTCTTATGGTAGGTGTAGGTGCAACGGCATCATTTGCAGCAGAAGGTAAATGCGGTGCAGGCAAATGCGGTGGTGAGAAAAAAGAGAAAGCTGCCAAATGCGGTAGTGGAAAAAAAGATGAAAAAGCTGGTAAATGCGGTGCAGGCAAATGCGGTGGTGAGAAGAAAGACAAAGCTGCCAAATGTGGTGGTCAAGCGCATTAAAAGTTAATGTTTGAAGCATATCAATGGATTTTAATAGATCCATGATACGCTTTAGCGTGATGAAGTGTAATGTAAATAACACAGATTATATAGTGTCTATTCGTCATCAAGGAGTATGTAATGTGTGTTAAAGAAATCTATGAAAAAGTCGCAAAGGTCCTTGAAAAAGCAGAAGACATCCCTCTTTTGTTTCTTCGTATCATCTTAGCCTATACTTTTTATACTCCGGCAGTAAGCAAGTTCTCATCAATAGAGCAAACGGCCGGATTTTTTGAGTACCTGGGCATTCCATGGCCGCTGCTAAATGCTTATCTGGTCGCCGGTACGGAATTTGTCGGTGCTCTCTTTCTTGCTTTGGGACTGCTGACTCGGATCATATCCTTACCTTTGCTTATTGTAATGCTGGTGGCTATTGTGACAGTTCATGGAGAAAACGGTTTTCATGTTATCATGCCTGGTAGCGAGTGGAGTGATCCCTATATCAACGGGGAGTCTATTAAGGGTACGGTCGTAATTCTTCAAAACGGGTATGAGATGGTAATGTATTATATGGCCATGCTGATGGTCCTGGTAACAAAAGGCAGCGGCCGTTTGAGTCTCGATCATCTTTTTTTTAAAAAAGGGTGATTCATGAAAATAGGTAACTATTTTTTTGAAACTGCTTTGAATGTGATGAGGAATTTGGTCGTCTGATCGCGACTTGCGACAGATATATTTCCCTGAAGTTGCTGAGTAAGAATGCTCTTTGCATGGTAGAGTCCCAGGCCTTTCCCATTTTTCTCCATTTTTGTCGAGTAATAAGGTTCAAAGATATAATCGATAATATCTTTATCGATACCTCCTGCATTGTCTTCAACAGCGATATTGATCTTGCCTTGTTGCGTAAAAGAACTGATAGTGATCAGAGCATCTTCAACCTGATTGCGTTCCGCAGCTTCTCTCGAGTTTGCGATCAGGTTGGTCAGGACTTGCACCAATAAGTTCTGAATATAGAAGATCGGCTCCATCTCACTAAGGTTTAGCTCCAGGTTGACATGATGCTGTTGTAAATCTTCTTTCATCAGCTCTTTGGCTTCATGTATCGCATCATTCGGATCGGCAAGGCTTGGACCGGCATCTGTTTTAAAGAACTCCCTGAATGTGGTGATCATCTGGGAAAGCTCATTGGTGTGATCACTAATACTTTTGAGGGAGTTGGTCAGGTCCTCGTCACTTAAGATGGAGAGTTGTTTTTGTGTCTGCAATGTACCAATAATAGCGCTGATGATACTTAAAGGTTGACGCCATTGATGTGCAAGCATCCCAATGATCTCTTCCATGACATCAAAACGTGAGTGCTGGATGATAAAATCATCTTTTTCCTGACTTTGCAAGATGGTCGTAATACGGGCGATCAGTTCAACCTGGTTCACCGGTTTTCTGACAAAGTCAACGGCACCTAGTTCAAAGCTTTGCTTGAGGAGATCATCATCGTCGGTAGCCGTTACCATGACAATAGGTATATGAGATAATTTTGAATTTGACTTGATAGCCTCAGTCGCTTCAAGCCCATCGATCTCAGGCATCATGATATCCATAAGAATGATGTTGATATCTTCATGTTCCAATACTTCATAAGCCTCAAGTGCGGAAGAGGCACTGTAGGTATTTGTAAAACCTTCGGTTTCAAGGATTGCTTCTATTAAAAGAATATTGGTAGCATTGTCATCAACGATTAAGATGTTCTTGTCATGTATTGGAAGGTATGACGGCATGATCACTCTTTTGGAATTTATGAATCTATACTATCGATATAAGCATTAAACAAAAGTAAAGATAATAGATTAACGATGTTTGTACATCGTGCATTCCCCGGCATTGGATGGGGGATTGTCTCTTAGGTAGATGAGGTCCTCCTTAGTCTGTTCGAGTACTCGTTTTTGCTGAAGCAGAGGAAGCATCTTTTCATTTTTTGTGGTCATGTCCATGTTCAGGTCCATGACATAAGACTCAACCTCTTTATCAAGTGCATCCAGTGCCATCTGTATGTATTCCAATGATTTCATATCTATCCTTTTAAAAGAGGGTCGGTTCAAGTGCTTTTAGTCTGAAGCTTCTTCTGTGAATCTCACAATAGCCATGTTCTTTGATTGCTTCGATATGCACTTTGGTACCGTACCCTTTGTGCCCCTCAAATCCATATTGGGGAAACTGTTTCGCGAATTCTACCATCTCTCTGTCACGAGTAACTTTAGCTAAAATAGATGCTGCTGAAACTTCAGGAATCTCTGCGTCTGCTTTAACCATGGTCCGCAGACCTTTGACACCAAAGGTTGAGTTGCCGTCAAAAAGAAAGTCCTCACTTTGAAGATGTTCCATAATACTTTCCAAACCTGTTGCCAAGCACTTGGATATACCCATGTCATCGATCTGTTCCGCAGTGAACTTGACGATATGATAATCAGAGTTTTCAATGATCAGAGGAAAAAGCTTTTCACGTTTTTTTTCACTCAACTGTTTGGAGTCATTAAGTTCAGGTATGTTTTGATGTAAGATTACCCCTGCCATTACGAGTGCCCCTGCAATAGGGCCACGGCCTGCTTCATCGATACCACATAGACTCATATTTCTTCTCCTGTAATATACTCTTGGTGTTTAAGGTTGTAGATCTGTTGATAGGCAATAAAAAAACCGATGATTCTTTTGACTTTATGCTGTTCTTCTTCATTCAACTGGCTATGCTCAAGCCATGAACGTATCTGTATCAGCGACCAGTCGAGTTTTAATCCCGTATAATCTCTGTCCCACTGTTCGAGTAAGGGAAGGATTTCTTTCTGCTGGATCGCTTGCTCAATGATATGAAGCATATCATAGATCATCAGAACAGGTTTGTTATGAGAAAACATTTGAAGAAAATTTTCTCTGTCGTTTTGAGATAAAGAGGCGGATGTTATTAAAGATATTTCATAATAGTTTAACAGGTTATTGGGGTCTTTAGGAAGAATTGAGTAAGCCTTCTTATAGACCTTGGCTGCTTGTTCGTAAGCATGTTGCTGCCAATACAAGAGCCCCAGCTTATGCAAGACAAGAAGGTTGTCACCATCTTCACGCAGCGCGTGTTCAAAGTGAGTGGTAGCTTCCTCATTTTTTTCCATCAACAGGGCCACTTTGGCAAGAGTGATATAGGTTTCTAAATCCGGTTTTATGCGGATAGATTTTTTCAGATAGGTATAGGCTTTTTCATAATTATCTGCCTGAAGATAGAGAAGGGCTATGGCATGGTTGGCCTGAAAGGATTGTGGGTTGAGTGCAAGGGCTTTCAAATAGTTTTGAAGCGCCAAGGAGTTCTGTCGGGTCTGTGCATAGCTGTAAGCCAGCAGAAGATAGGCTTCATCATCAGTAGTATCGCGATAGATGGCTTTTTCCAAAGATGCCATGGCATCGTAATAGGCTTTGTTTTCTATCTGCTGTTTTGCTTCTTCTATGTAATCGGAATAGACTAGTGGGGAAAACTCGGTTTCGAGATGTCTTTTTTCGATGCTCATTTGAGACTCTTCAAACCAAAAGCCCATCATGCCACAAAATTTTTTTATCCTTACAAGCTCTTTTTGGTTATCGATATAAGCTGCTTTCGCTCTGGCTGAACACAAGAGATCGCCATTTTCATAATCGGCTTTCAGGTACTCTTTTGCCAGGCTTTCCAAAGTAGGAGGAAAAAGCTTGTGAAAGAGTACTGTAGCGCCAAGGAGCGATACAAAGCACAACAGAAGCAGAAGATGTTTTTTATACCGAGAAGGCTTAGAACCTGTCTGTATTTCTTCAGGGAAAAGGGAAGTGAACTTTTCACTGAGGGAGTCCCGTAGGTGTGAAAGGACCTGTTCAATAGGTTCATCCAGAGAAGAGAGTTGAAGAAGAAAGGGTACAGGGGCATCTTCCATCTTGATTTCAAGCCAGGTTGAAGGTTCATTATTGAGATCATTTTGATGAACAAGAGAGATATGGTTTATGGATGAAAAAGGGTGCCGCTGCATATCTGCATCACTGGGATCATTTCTAAACAGAAGCTCGTTCTGTGCAATGATCAAATGCGGTTTTTTGTTGAGATTAAACATATACATACGAGACTACTGCTTTGCTGTTATATAGATTTCCGGACCCTGTGATAGGTAGGTCTTGTCTTTCTCTTGAAGCCTGTTGTAACGTATCATCTCATAAAGGTTCTCAATATACTCTTCGCCTTTTTCAGAGTATTTGTGAAGTGTTGTGGCCAGTTCAAGACCTGTCGGTTTCTCGTTTTTTTGACGAATCTCATAACGAAGAGTCCGTAGGTTTTCATAGGCATACGAGGTGTTAAGATTGTGCATGTACGCTTTTACAGAATCGAGGGGAGAGTCAAATCGTGCCAAGCCGTAATTGCCTAGATTTTTTCTCTGCTCTTGCGGGACCATACCCTCACCACTGAAGTCCCATTGGCCAAAGAGGGCATTTCCTTTGGCGGCAAAACGTGATGTCCCCCATCCGCTTTCAACAGCACCCTGGGCCAATGCCAATGACACAGGTATGGTGTCAACCCGTTGTAGCAGTTCATCAAACTTCTCTTCGGGTAAAGAAGGCTCTTCTTCTTTAATAAGCTTGTATTTACGGGCCAGTTGCCTTGCCCATGAAGAGTTGGCTCCCTCTTTCAGCAGTCTGGATCTCTCTTTTGATATCTCTTCATTCGCGATAAGTACCAGGGGGGTAAGCAGACGAAAGAAAATGTCTTTTTTTTGTTTTACAGGGATACTTTTGGAAGTTTCCTGCCATGCAGGACTGATGCTTAAAAGGTGGATTCTGGGGATTTCTTTTATACCATTGTTCCAATGTTGAGATGTATAGTTCAGGTCATTAAATACTTTTGAGAGGTCATCGATAGAGGAAACGGTGATCTCAACATTGTCAGTTTGTTGTGTGTTGTCCGAACAGGAAGCAAAGAAGAAGATAGCAATGATAATTAAAAGATATGGCATTGAATCATAACCCTTTATAGCTATTTTAGTCGTGTTTCACTATTATGTTCAGCATTATACCGTCTTCGTCTGTTTGTCACTAAGCAGGCTTGACAAGAAAGGGGAAAATGTTATTACAAGAGTGTAAAGAATCTCTTCTGAATCATAATATCAATCCAGCTTCAAGTATTGAATATGATATCAACGGGGAAGTATATACCTTAACGCTGGAATGGATTACAGAGGCTTTTTTGAAAACTGAGAAGAAAGAGTTGTTTCTTGAGCTTTTTACAAAAGTCCTTAAAGGCAGCGAAAGCGATATTGAGCAGTTCTTTCAGCAGATGGGACAGCTGATATTGATGAGTTCACTCTCAGAAAAAGGGGATGCCTTATCCAAAAGCACGGTATCATCGGTACATCATGATGAGGTATAGTATCAATGAGTTGATATATTCGATCTTTCTATCGCTTGTTTTTTTAAGTGTTTTGTCTGGCTGTTCAAGGGTAAGTGATGAAGAGATTATTGCTGCCCGAAAGGCTGTTAAAGAGGGTGCTCTGATCATTGATGTCCGAACGCAAGAAGAGTATCGCCAAAAACATGTAGAAGGTGCACGTAATATCCCTGTTCATCTGCTCGACAGGGCTTACCCCTATCTTCCAAAAGATAAAGCTCTTGTCGTCTACTGTCGTGAAGGACACCGAAGTGAAGTGGCGGCAAAGATGCTTCGTGAACAAGGTTGGAAAGTCTATGATGTAGCCACTCAGGAGGATTGGGAAAGAGAGATCAAGTGATCGTGTAAAGCGATCACCGTTTATGAAACGAGTGCATAAAATGATAGATGGTCTGACCCAGACTGATGCCGTGGCGAAGTTCCAGTGTGTGCAACTCACTTGAGAGCTTTTCGAGGTTACTTTTTTTCAGTGAGAGAGACGGGTTGATATTTTTAGAGGATACAGTCTTGATAAACCGTGTTATCTCTTCTCCAAAACGTGCACCTACGGCCGATCTTATCTCCTGGAGAGCTTTTACGACGCGTTCAAGTTCATCCATCTTAAAAACGATATAGGTATTCATAACAGCTTTCTCCTTCTGTAGTTTGACAATAATCCTAGCACAGAAGTCATTTAATATCGAGATAAAAATTTAGTTAGACCGCTTTTTAAAGGATAGTAGTGTCGACTGGCGAAAAAAGAGTGTTGTCGTATCTCATTCCTCTTCACTCTTGGTAAGGGTCATTTCATACAGCCACTGTTGCAGGGGTAAAAGTTCCTCATATATATCAAAGCACCTGTGGATAAGGGCTTCTGAGAAATAAGTTTCGTCAGGACGGAACTTTTTGTTCACAACCATTCCGTTAAGTCTTGCCAGTTCAGGATACGGATAGTTCTTGTCAAATCCTTTTGGAAGACGTTTGTAGCTTGGTTCGATGATATTGTAGCCTTGTGTCCTGCATTTTTCCAAGATTGCATACAGTCTGTCCGCATTGTCAAGGTTGAGAATGTATTCTCTATAGGTTGAGAGCAAGAAGGTGTCAAACCTTCGGATGCCCGCCCCAATGACATACTCTTCTGGAGTTGCTCGGGTATAAAAGTTTGCTGATTGTGTGCGTTTTCCACTTCCCTGCCAAAAGACAACACCCGTATGTGTTTTAAGGGGGGTCTTGTCTTTGGCAAAGCGGGTATCTCTGTAGATGCGGTACATTGAACCATTGATCTTTGGAATAGCATTGATAGTAGGTACCAGTGCCTGGATATGCTCACCCATTTCGATGACGAAGGCACGGTTCGCTTCGAGGATGTGTTCTGTGTAGATATGTTTTCTCTCTTCAAACCACTCTTTTGTATTGTTGGAACGAAGTTCTTTCAAAAAAGCCAGGCTCTTTTTGGAGAAGCCTTTGAAGCCGGATATTGAGTTGCTTGTCATTTGTCATTTCCCGTATGATCTGTAGATAATGGTGCATTTTCCTTCGCGTTTTGCCTGGTTGACCATCTGTTTGTAGGTCTGGACTTTGAATGCATCGCGTTGCTTATCTGCTTGCTTTATGCCGCGTTTGAGTTCTCTCAGATAGCGAAAATCCAGTTTCATATCAGGTTCACACTCACTTATGGTCAGTGTTGCGGCATCGATGTAACTATGGATAAGATCCCATCCTACTTTTGAAGCGATCTTACTCTTCAAGACAGGTTGCAGTTTAATCCACTGTTCATTCGCCTTGGCATAGAGTGCTTCACATTCTAATGTGTCTGCGGATAAAATCATAAGAGAAGATGCCAAAAGTAAGAATGTTTTTTTCATAAGTGACAGTATACATTATTTCAAAATATCATAATAATGTATTAATTGATTATATGATATAACATCATCTCATAATAATAATTAAAAGGTAAGTCCATGAAGTTTTTAAGATATTTTATGCCGCTTGCAATGTTTTTTGCAGTAGTGTCTTTTGCAAGTGAGCCAGTATTGGTGACGGCGGCTAAAAACAGTGATGTAGCAAAAGTAAAAGCAGCAATCGCGGCAGGTGAGGATGTAAACTCAGCCGGAGATGGTGGTGCCACAGCGTTGATGTGGGCATCGAAGAACAATAATATAGAGATTGTAGAGTTCCTGCTTGCAAAAGGTGCAGATGTAAATGTTCAAGACAGTGCCGGTTACAGTGCTCTGATTTATGCGAGTAATGAGGGTAATGTAAAAATTGCGGTTGAACTGATCAAGCATAAGGCCAATCTTGACATTCAGACAAAAAATGAAAACACACCGCTTATTATCGCCGTTCAACAAGGCCAATTAAACATCGTGAGACTGCTTGTTGACAAGGGTGCTAAGGTCGATATGACTGATGGTGGCGGATACACGGCTTTAATGCACTCCGCGCAAAACCATAAACAAGGTGCAATCAAGATTGTACAATATCTTATCAAGAGCGGTGCGGATGTCAACTTTAAAGATGAAGAAGGGTATACCGTCTTGATGGCTGCTGCTGAAAGTGCTTATGTTGAGATGATTGATTTATTATTAAAAAACGGGGCTGATAAAACTCTGCAAGATAGCGAGGGGATGACAGCATTGGCATACGCCGAAGCTGACATAGAAGAGCTTGAACCGGCTGAAATCGCGAAACATAAAGAAGCGATAAAGCTGCTAAACTAATAGCAGTCTATGTCTTTTAGACAGAGGTTTTTTTAATCAAAAGCCTCTGCTTACTTTTCCATTCCTCTACTCATATATGCTAATACCAGAGCTATGATTATTAATACACCAAACATGACAAGCCAAATTGTAAAATCTGCTCCACCTGTTTGTGACGTACTCTCAACTGGGTTCATCTTTAATCTTTAAAGTATGAACAGCAGTAGTCGGTGACACTTTTTACATTAACTTGAAATTTAGAGTTGGCTGGGACCTTGAACTCTTCTCCTCCCTTGATGGTTACAAAGCTGTCAGAGCCGGGAAGCTTCACATCAAGTTCACCGGCAGTGATTTCCATAAGCTCCCTGTCGGCTGTGCCAAACTCATATTCACCCGGCATCATAATGCCAAGCGTTTTGATCGTTCCGTCTTCAAATGTAAGTGTACGACTTGTGACTTTTCCATCGAAATAAAAATTGGCTGCTTTTGTAACGGTAACATTGTTAAATTCTGTCATTGGTATTTCCTTTATCTTTTTTTGCCATTCTAACATATTAAATAGGTCTTACAAGTTTTTTGATCTCTTTTGGAAGGTGGGCAAAGGGAAGCTTCATGACACGCTTCTTTTCGTCTTCGACCACTATTGAGACATCGACTTCCATTGTATTGGGATTAAAAGCGATGACCTTGATTGTTCTTTCGTTTTCTGTATAGATGATGTTTTGTTCGGATAGGTTGATTACTTTCTTCTTTTTAGCCATGTTGGAATTTTAACATTATATTTCACTTCCCCACCGTAAAGCGTCCAAACCATATTTCTCACGGAGTTTTTTTGTTTTTTGTGTAAGTGTGTACTGTTTTTTATCCTCTTCATAATCAATAAGGGAGAGGGCACGGTGAGAGTGGAGGGTGAAGTGTGAGGCAGAGATACTGATACGGATGATCTTCAAAGACGTAGAACTGTCTGCTTCTTTAAAAAGTTGAATACAGAGGTCTTTAAAAAACCTCTCACTAAAAAGCCTGTTTTGAGATATGTTTGCTTTGCCTCTGTGATTAAGTTCATAGGAGATACCGACGTGAAAGGTCGTGGGGATGACTTCCATTCTCATAATTGCAAAGCTGAGATGCCGGCTCAGGATGACAAGACGACGGAGTGCCTCTTCTCGGTCACGAATAGGATCAAAAGTACGTGATATGCCGATGGACTTTCGTATGTGCTCCTTTTCGATAGGGGTTGTGTCAATACCACAGACTTTTAAATAAAGGTCCCAAGTAGATTTGCTCCGGTGAAGGAAAAGCTCTTTTGCCTTTTGAATGTCTCCCAGTGTCTGCAAGCCATATGCGTGGAGTTTTTTTGCTGTCTTTCTGCCTATGCCAGGAAAATCTGTCAGCGGTATATCGTGGATAAAGGCATCAACCTCCGTTTTGAAGACGGTCTTGGTACCAAAGGGTTTGGCATGATTGGTAGCAAGTTTCGCTGTGTATTTGCTTGGAGCAGCTCCGATAGAGATGGGAAGCTTTAATGTAGCGTAGACTTCATCCCGTAAGGCAGCTATAAAGGAGGGGACATCTTCATCTTCTACCCATCCGCCAAGATCTCCGTAGAACTCATCGATACTACCTTGTTCAAGTAAGGGAATACGGAGACGCAGGAATTCATGCAGTTCATGGGAGAGTCTCTGATAGAGTTTCATATTCGGTTTTTTGATGATGATGTGGGGACATCTTTTGAGTGCTTCATTGATTGTTGTTCCGGTCTTGATACCGAATGCTCTCGCTTCATATGAAGAGGTTGTCAGGATGCCGCGGACACGTCCATCGGGATCTACGAATCGCTCAAGATCATTATGCTGGCTTGAAGGGGTGTCTTGAAAAAAGCTCATCACGAAAGCCCCGTTGTTTGCTAGGCTCATCGTTTG
>JBFEWG010000163.1:0-3714 GCA_041546465.1 Sulfurimonadaceae bacterium | reverse complement strand
CCGATCACACCGATCGGCACCGTCACCTTCTCGATCTTGATACCGTTGTCAAGTACCCAACCGTCAAGTACACGTCCTACCGGTTCTTTCAATGCTGATATTTCTCTGACACTGGTCGCCATAGCACGAATACGGTCTTCATCAAGAAGAAGCCTGTCTTTGAGTGCAGATGTCAGGTTGTTTTTGTCAGCATCTGCCATATCGATCTTATTCGCTGCAATGATATCACTTGCATGCGCTTCTAATGCATCGGCCATCTCATGTAGAATTCGATTTTTATCGCCTCCACCAAGCTCTGTAAAGACATTGCTTGATGCTTTTGCTTCTTGTAAAAATTTCTCCATAATTTGCCTCGCTTATAAATGATATATATAAATGAGGTTTATTATAACGATATGAGTAAAAGAGATGACTTAAGGAGCTATGTTTTTTAGATTTTAGGTGTTTGAAGGCTAAGAGAAGCGTAGCTTCACTTAGTTTAAAGCAAGACGTTGAAGTGTCTGTATTGTCTGGGTCTCTTCGGCTTCTTTTGCTTCTTGCAATGGAGTCATGCCTTCACTGTTTCTGGCTTTGATGTCAGCACCCTGTTCAACCAAAAACTGTGATGCTTTACTGTTACCGATATAAGCTGCAATATGCAGAGGCGTCGAAAGATCTTTACTTTTTGCATTTACCTGTGCACCACTGGAAACAAGCAGTTTGATCGTCTCAACATCACCACCTTCAGCTGCACGGTGAAGTGGTGTAATACCATCTTTTCCCTTTGCATTCACGTTGGCATTGGCACGTAAAAGAGAGACCACTGACTTTCTGTCTCCATGAAACGCAGCAATATGCAATGCTGTCCGCCCGTTCTTCATCTTTGCATTAATGTCGGCACCCTGCGCAATAAGAAACTTGATCATTTCTGAGTTCTCATTATAAGCAGCGATATGCAATGCCGTCTGATTGTATTGGTAGTTTTTGGCATTGATGTCCTCGCCGTTTTCTATCAGTTCTTTTACCTTTTCAAGGTTTCCTTTTTCGACAGTATCATGTAATATAGTCGCAAACACACTAACTGGTAACAGGGTAAATACGATGAGTAGACTAAGTTTCATAATCTTTCTCCTTAGGAATTTTGTATAAGTAATCATAATAGAGTTTTGTAAATAATTGATTAATAGATTATGTGTTTAAGAATTATTTTTTGTTATATTGAAAATGTAGGAAAGTGGGTAAAGAGAGTACAAGACTCTCTTTAATAATTATTCGATCTCAGCGTCGATGACATCATCATCCGCTTTTTTAGCGTCTGCTGGTGCACCTTCACCTTGTTCTTTGGCATACATCTGCTCAGCCATCTTATGGCTCGCTTCTGTCAATGTTTTGACTTTAGACTCAATTACTTCTTTCGTCGCAGATTCGTCTTTTAGTGTCTCTTTAAGATCTGCTACCGCATCTTCGATTGCTGTCTTTTCAGCAGCATCGATCTTGTCACCGATCTCGCTTAATGATTTCTCAGTCTGAGCGATCAATGCATCTGCCTGGTTACGAAGGTCGACCATCTCTTTACGTTTAGAGTCTTCCGCTTTGTTCTTCTCAGCGTCTTGGATCATTTTTTCGATCTCTTCTTCGCTTAGTCCTGATGAACCTGTGATCTTGATCTCCTGAGACTTACCTGTACCTTTATCTTGTGCAGAAACCGTAAGAACACCATTCGCATCGATATCGAATGTCACTTCGATCTGAGGTACACCGCGTGGAGCTGACGGAATACCTGAAAGCTCAAACAGACCTAGAGATTTGTTGTCTTTAGCGAACTCACGCTCGCCCTGGACAACTGAGATAGATACTGCCGGCTGATTGTCTTCAGCTGTAGAGAAGACCTGAGACTTCTTAACAGGGATCGTCGTACCTTTTTCGATGACCTTAGTCGCAACACCACCCAGTGTTTCGATACCAAGAGACAGAGGTGTAACATCAAGTAGAAGAACATCTTTGACATCACCGCGTAAAACACCACCCTGAATAGCAGCACCCGCAGCAACGACTTCATCCGGGTTAACACCCTTGTTAAGTTCTTTGCCACCAAAGTAAGCAGAGACCATTTCCTGTGCTTTTGGAACACGGATCGATCCACCGACCATAATGATCTCTTTGATATCACCTTTATCCAGGTCAGCATCTTTCATTGCTACTTTGATGTGATCGATTGTCTCATCGACAAGTTTCTCAATCATACCTTCAAACTTCGCACGAGTCAGTTTTACAACAAGGTGTTGTGGTCCAGCTTCTGTCATCGTAATAAACGGAAGATTGATCTCAGTCTCCGTTGAAGATGAAAGTTCTTTCTTTGCATTTTCAGCAGCATCTTTCAGACGCTGTAATGCCATCTTGTCATTTTTAAGATCAACGCCATGAGAGTTTTTAAACTCGTCTGCTAGGAAATCAACGATCTTGTTATCAAAGTCATCACCACCAAGGAATGCATTACCGTCAGTTGAAAGAACTTCGAATGTACCGTCAGAGATCTCAAGCGTCGTAACGTCGAATGTACCACCACCAAGGTCATATACCAGTACTGTCTCTTCTTCTTTGCTGTCCAATCCGTAAGCCAGTGCAGAAGCTGTCGGCTCATTGATAATACGTAATACGTTAAGGCCTGCGATCGCACCTGCTTCCTGTGTTGCTTTACGCTGTGCATCATTAAAGTATGCAGGAACCGTAATAACCGCGTCAGTTACAGTAGAACCCAGATAAGCTTCTGCATCCTCTTTCAATTTTGTAAGGATCTTTGCCGAGATCTCTTGTGGCGTATAGATCGTACCAGCAACATCAACAGCTGCCATACCGTTTTTATCAACGATGTTATATGTTACTTTGTCGTGAGCTTCTTGTGCCTTATCTTCGTTCATCATAAGACCCATAATACGCTTGACTGATGAGATCGTCTTATCCGGATTTGTGATCGCCTGACGTTTTGCAGGATCACCGACAAGGACTTCACCTTTATCTGTAAATGCGACTACCGATGGCGTCGTGTTCTTACCTTCTTTGTTAGGGATGATCTTAGCCTCACCACCTTCATAAACTGCAACACATGAGTTTGTTGTTCCTAAATCGATTCCAATTACTTTTGACATATTGTCTCCTTTATAATTTATTTAGTTCGCTATTACGACCATTGCGTCACGCAATGTACGTTCTTTATATCGGTAACCTTTTTGAAAGGTACTTACAATCTGACCAGACTCATGATCTTCACTGTCTACCTGCTGAACAGCATGGTGGACATTCGGATCAAAAGCTTCTTCTTCAGATACCGGTGTAACACCGTGTTTTTCCAAAACACTTAAAAATTGTTTCATCGTGAGTTCGACACCCTCGCTTACCTTCTCAAGTAGAACCTGAGGGTCTGCATCAGCATCTTTCGCTTTAATAGCACCTTCAAGTGCATCAAGTACAGGGATAAGGTCTTTTGCAAATTTTTCATTAGAGTATTCTAATGCCTGATATTTCTCTTTTTCAAGACGTTTTTTGATATTTTCAAAATCCGCATGTACACGATGATATCTGTCCTCACTTGCAGCTAATGCCGCTTTTAAAGTTTCTAATTCATTTTCTTCGGTTACTTCTTCTGAAGTCTCCTCTTGCGCTTCAATCTCTTCGTTTTCAGCATCAAGATTCTCAACGTTTTCGCGTTCATCTTGCGACATTAATGCGCCTCCTTTT
>JBFEWG010000025.1:0-19414 GCA_041546465.1 Sulfurimonadaceae bacterium | reverse complement strand
TTTTACATCAAGCTGCTGAATCCGTAATGATTGCGTGATGACAATCTGGTCTATCAGTGGGATTTTAAAATTGATCCCCGCACTTCCTATCTTAGTAAACCTTCCAAACCGCTCAACTATTTTGACTGTATTTTGAGACACTTGAAATGCAGTGTCCAACGACAGAATTCTTAATATATCCACACCTTCGGTAATTCCCTTTTTCAACACTACCTTTCCTCCTATTCCCTTTGATTGCATTGTATTGAACAGATTAAGATCTCTGTTAGAGAACTCTCAATGTATCTTAAACATTATCATCTCATTCTACTACAGAAATCTGACTATCCGTATGATATAGCTATAATATAAACTTTTTCTTCTCTTTTTTCATATATTTTTTCTTGCTAATATAGGCTTCGATCGTCTCTATCCTGTGTAAGGTTTTCGGATGGGTAGAAAAAAGACCTTCATTACCTGTTTGAGGAAGATGCTTAAAGAAATCTGTGGAACCATTCACATGTCCATAGTAACACTCCATCAGATCAACAGCATACAAATCTGCTTCACTCTCTTTGGTCTTGGAGAAATAACTTTCACTGAAATTCAGGCTTGTCTGCAAGAGTTCACTTGCATCTGAAAGACCTATCATAGATGCTATAGCCATCGATACAAAACCTTGGCCAACACCTTCCAAATGATCTCGATTCTGAAAATGTCCGATTTCATGTGCCAATACAAAAAAGAGTTCATTCTCCGATGTCGCATTGTCTATAAGTGCTTGTGTAACGACGATTACTCCTCCAGGCATAGCAAAGGCATTGGTGTCATTTGAATCAGATACGTCCACAATGAATTTATATGATGTCTTGGAACACGTTTCTGAGGCATCAACCAAGGTTTGAAGTTTATTAGACAAGTCTGATTTTTTACCATGTGCAAGTGTTCTTAAGTGCAAATATGAAAAGATCTTTTGCTCTTGCTCAATTGATATGTGCTTAACAGCATACTCGACAATAATACCGAAACTAAAGTAAATGACAAGGATAAAGACAGACAGACCGCCAAGCATCCAGCTCAGATCACCGATAGCGGAATGCTTTGTAACATTGATTTCATCGTCTGGAAGCTGGCTATTAAACTTCAATATTTAAGTGCCGTTCCATAAGCAAAGGCTTCAACACTGCCGATGCTTCCTTTTTTGGAGTTCTTGGAAATTGAAGATGTCTCTATACGAAGGTTGATAATCTCATCAGCATTGCCTGCCTGCTCTTTCATCCTCAAAACTGCTTCACGTCTTGCTCTGTCTATGAGAGACTCATAGGATGCGACATTACCGCCGAATATATTTCTAAGAGACGCAAGAAGACGCTTGAAATGGTCTATAGAGATCACAACGCTTCCACTTACAAGACGGCTCTGTTTTACCAAATCAGGGTTAAGCGGGTGTTTCAATGCAATCGTTGGAATGAAAGCCAATTCCTGTTCTCTTTTTCTAATGGATGCATAATGCTTTTTCTCTACATATTTACCGACGAAGTACCCCAAGGCCAGTGGCACAATAATAAAAGTTATATCTATAAACAGTTCTATCAATTCAATTTCAGCCATCAGCTTACTCTTACTGCTGTTCCATATACATATAACTCTGCCGCACCTGCAGCAACTGAAGAAGTAGAAAATCGGACATTGACAATAGCATTGGCCCCTAATGATTTTGCCTGTTCTTTCATACGGTTAATCGCTTCATCTCTTGATTCGCTTAAAAGTTCAGTATATCCCTTCAACTCTCCACCAAAAATATTTTTGAAACTGGCCATGATGTCACGTCCGGCATGCTTTGCTCTTACAGTAGAACCTGAGACGATCCCATAATGTTCTGTAATTGTTTTTCCAGGAATACTTTCTATGTTCGACAAATTCATTTTGTTCCTTATTATTTTTTTTTGTTATACTATCATATTTATATGATTTTTATGTTAAACCGTTCCGAAACAATCGTTTTTTCAATCAATATGATGAGCAAAACCAATAATACTGATGTAATATCAAAAAGTTATAGCATTATTTTTAGTTATATAGTGTACTATTAAGTATGTATAAAAATATTAAATCATTTACCAAGATCGCTGAGTTTGGACGAAAGCTTCTGTCGCGTCCCTCATTAGAATTGGCTATTCCGCTCATCTCTTCCTATGCTAGAGACCTCTTGGAGGCAGATCGCTGTTCTGTCTTTATCTATAACAAAAAGAGGGACTGTTTATGGACGGTGCTTGCCGATGGTGTCGGTGAGATCGAGATAGCAGCTAATGAAGGCATAGCGGGGGCTGCCTTTCAGGACAAAAAAGCACTGGTCGTCAACAACCCATACGCTGACAGCCGCTTCTCATCCAAAGTCGACCACGGTACCGGTTATATCACTAAAAACATCATCGCAACACCAATACTTGATGCCTTTGGCAGACCGATAGGAGTCTTGCAGCTGTTGAACAAGACTGACGGAGAGTTTGACGAAGAAGACAAACGCCTGCTTACTTTTTTCAATCACTATATCAGCGGTTATGTCGAACTTGCAAATTACTTTAATGAGGAAAATGTTTAAGCGGATGAAAAACCTGAAACTTGTTGTTCAACTATTAAGCGACTCGTTTAAAGACCTCATGCCAATCATCCTGGTCATCGGCTTTTTTCAGATATTTATCCTGCAACAAGTCCCCAAGGATATGAGCACCATACTTTTAGGCCTTATCATCGTGGCTGTAGGACTGGCTATTTTCATACAGGGCCTGGAGATCGGTATTTTTCCAATCGGTGAAAACCTCGCCCATGAATTTGCCGCCAAAGGTTCAGTTGTCTGGCTGTTAGTCTTTGCCTTTGCAATCGGCTTTTCGACAACCGTGGCCGAACCCGCACTTATCGCCATCGCTAAAAAAGCACAATTCATCTCTTGTGGCCGTATCGATGCTGATACCTTACGCCTGACTGTCGCCCTGTCCGTAGGCTTTGCTATTGCTTTGGGTTCCTGGAGAATCATCACCGGACATCCGATTCATCTCTATATCATCACAGGCTATGTCCTGGTTGTTCTTTTTACCTTTTTTGTTCCCGTAGAGATCGTGGGTCTCGCTTATGATTCCGGTGGGGTAACGACCTCTACGGTCACTGTGCCTCTCGTAGCTGCTCTTGGTGTCGGTCTCGCTTCGAGTATACGAGGCCGCAATCCTGTCATCGACGGCTTTGGCCTTATCGCTTTTGCTTCCCTGACACCAATGATCTTTGTTCAGGGATATGGGCTGATCGTTTACAACCTTGAATTTGACACTGTCTCTTTGAGTAACGAGGTTCAGGCAGCCTCCGAAGTCATCGTTGACAAGTTCTCGGCATGGAATCTTTTCTATGAACTTGTCAATGTCATTAAAGATGTCATTCCTATCCTCGCAGTCATCTTCTTTTTTCAGTACATCATCATAAGAAAAGAACTGAAGATGCTGCCTAAAATAGCTCTTGGTATCCTCTTTGTCGTTATAGGACTGTATGCTTTTATCATCGGTCTTGAAATGGGTCTCTTTCCGATCGGTGAGACAATGGCCCTGCAACTAACAGCCCAGGACAACCTTTTTTATATCTATCTTTTTGGTTTCCTTATAGGTTTTTCGACGACCATGGCCGAGCCGGCTCTTCTTGCTGTTGCGATGAAGGTCGAAGAGATCTCTCAAAAGCGTATTCGTCAGATGATACTGCGCATATCTGTTGCCTTTGGTGTTGCCATCGGTATCGCCCTGGGTGCCTACCGGATCGTAGAAGGCGACCCGATCCATTACTATATTATCGTCGGCTATATCATCGTCATAATCCTGACCTTTATGGCCCCTAAATACATCATACCTATTGCCTATGATTCAGGAGGGGTAACGACTTCTACCGTCACTGTTCCGCTTGTTGCGGCTTTGGGCTTGGGCCTTGCTACCCAGATAGAGGACAGGAGTCCTCTGATCGATGGCTTTGGCCTTATCGCCTTTGCTTCACTCTTTCCGATGATCACAGTGATGGGATACGGTGTGATCACCCAATACCTGGCAAGAATGGATAAAGAAAAAAAACAATCTGAACAAGGAGATTAACAATGAAGTTTTCAACAGTAGTCGCTATCGTCGCTGAAGAACATGAAGACACGGCAATCGATATTGCCAAGGCTAACGGGGCAGGTGGAGTAACCATCTTGAACGGTCGCGGCTTGGGCTTGGGAGACAAAACGACATTTTTTGGACTCACCTACGAACGGGCAGATTCCGTGCTGATATTTGTGATGGAAAAACGCAGTGCGCTCAAAGTCATCAAAGCAATCACACAAGAACTTGAGCTTGACCAATCCGGCAATGGTCTCGTCTTCTCCTTGCCTATCGAACACCTTTCGGGCATTCCGGCCAAACAATTACGCAAATTCCAGGAAAATATGAAATCATTCTAGCAAAACTAAAAAGGATCAGCCATGAAACTCGTCACTGTACAAGAGATAATGATACCAAAAGAAGAGATCATCACCATACCTTCCGTTGAAAGTGTGCGAAACTGTCTTCAGGTCATGCAGGAAAAAAAGGTCAAATCCATAATCGTGGAAAAAGATAATCCGCATGATGCCTTTGGAATTGTCACCTATACCAATATTCTTAATGCCATCTTTTCGCAAGACGGCGATATGGACCTTTTAAATGTCTACGATATCGCGACCAAACCGATCATTCAGGTCTCTGCCAACTTGAACATCAAGTACGCTGCACAGATGATGACCAATAATGGCGTCAACCGGCTTCTTGTCACCAGCGATGGAGAGCTATTGGGCCTGCTTTCCATGAATGACATTGTCGCTGTATTGATGCGTTTCTCTCAAGAAGTATAGGCTTTATGGGTTAGTCAGTGAAGAAGTAATTATTTTACGATATAATCAACAAACTGATGAAAATATACACTATCAAGGATAATCATGTCAGTCAAAGCAGACTCTTATAAAAAAATAGCAGAATTCGGCAAACAATTACTTCAAGACACTTCATTAGACAATGCACTTTTACTCATAGCTGATCAGGCGAAAGACCTTGTACTAGCTAGTCGTTGTTCCATTTTTATGTATGATAAAGAAGCTGATATGCTCTGGACAAAACTGGCAGATGGTATTGGAAAGATCGCGATCAGCACGACTTCAGGAATTGCTGGGGATACATTTACCAAAGGTGAAGCTCAAGTTGTGAATGAACCCTACAAGGACAAACGTTTCCTTGCAGGTATTGATAAGAAAAGCGGGTTTGAAACAGTCAATATGATCACAGTCCCTATCTTCGATTCGCAACGTACAGTTATCGGTCTTATTCAATTACTCAACAAAGAAGACGGCGATTTTACCGACGAAGACCTTAAAGTGCTGACCTTCTTCGCCAACTACATCTCTGGTACCCTGGAACTCTCCTTTCTTATGAAAGAGGAGTGATACTTCCCTATTTTATAAAAACTCCTTTTCGTACCACCGGGAAAAGAGGTACAACCCCCACAGATGCTGCTTGAAACGTCCCTGCTTTCCTCTGTTGATATATTCCTGCAAAACCTCATCATAAAAAATACCTGTCTGCTCATTTACTTTTAGGATACGCTCAAGCTCTCCCGCTTCAATCAGCCATTCCAAATAAGGGGAAGAAAAACCTTTCTTCTTTCTGTGGATAATGTTTTCAGGTAGGTATGAAGTCGCTACCTTTTTTAAAAGATCTTTTGTCACACCGGATTGGTAGCGCAGACCCGGTTGGATGGAAAAGATTTTTTCCACCAGTGTATGATCCAGGAAAGGTGTTCTTCCTTCAACACCATGCGCCATAGAGACACGGTCAAGCTTACTTAAAAAATGCTCGGCCTGAAACTGTTTCAGGTCCACATAGGAGTACCACTGGCTCTCATCGCCATTTCCAAAAGCCTCATATCTATCACGATACTTTTGAAGGTATTTCATAGAGAATCCGTCTTTGACATTCTGACGCATCAGGATATTCTTCTGCATATCGGTAAACTTCTCGCCGCTGGTTCTAAACAGGACCTCCGAGTCAAAGACACGTTTGTACCACTCCCACTCCCTGTTCATGGAAAAGTTCGAGCGAAAATACTTTTTGAGCCAGTTCTTATGATGCAGATTTGCTGCTTTTTCAATATCCAGGTATTCAAAATATTGCCGGTATCCCAAAAAGAGTTCGTCCGCACCCTCACCACTGAGTACGACCTTTATCCCCTCTTCCTTGATTCTTTTGAACAACATGTACAAAGGGATGGCTGCCGGATCATTGATCGGCTCATCCAGGGCATAGCTTACTGCATCAAGGTGATCGAAAAAATCCTCTTTTGAGAGTTCAACATCAATGTTTTCCACCCCAATATATGCCGCGACCTCTTTGGCATACTTGCGTTCATCATACTGCTGATAGCCCTTATACCCCAAAGAGAAGGTCTTCAGCCCTGTGCCCATCTGAGATGTCATCGCTGCAATTAATGAAGAGTCAACACCTCCTGAAAGCAACGATGCCACTTCCACATCACCCATAAGACGCTTTTCTATACTCGATTTTAAAGCAGATTCTATTGTCTCCAAGGCCTCTTTTTCCGTAGCAATAGTGATCTGGCTCGGTAGGAGGTCATAATAGGCTTTTACTTCAAGTCTTCCTTCTTCATACAGTGCAAAATGTCCCGACTCCAGTTTCTCAATACCCTTATAGAATGTATGAGGCGGTGTCGGAGCTAAAAAGCTCAAGTAAGCATGTAAAGCATCTTCGTTCATATGCTTGTGCTTCAAGAAAGGAAGTATCCCTTTTATCTCTGAAGCAAAAACAAACTGCTTGGAACCGTGCATGAAATAGAGGGGTTTTTTACCCAAACGGTCACGGAATAGGTAAAGCTTTCCTTTGTCGTATAGCGCGATGGCGAACATTCCCTCAAGATGATCTACAAAAGAGACACCCCACTTCAGATAGGCTGCAAGAACAACTTCCGTATCGCTTTGCGTTTTAAAAGGGACATCCAGCTCTTTTTTAAGGGCTTTGAAGTTGTAAATCTCCCCATTGAAACTAAGGATCACCCCATCACTTTGCATCGGCTGGGAAGCGTCTTCACTCAGGTCGACAATACTGAGCCTGTTGTGTGCGATGAAGAGACCTTTATCTTCAAAGACCCCACAATAGTCGGGTCCGCGATGAGAAAGTAAAGAGACAGCTTTACGTGCGGTCGCACCATCATATTCACCGATAATTCCAAAAATCGCACACATCAGTTTTTCTCCAGAAAGACAGTAAAATCATGTTTTAAATATCCTTTTTTCACTGTCGTTTTCGCACCCAGTTCATCAAAAAGCTGCTTCAGTTCACTGGGGTAGAAATGGTTATATACCAAAGAGTCATCCTCTCCCATCAAAAGATTAAAGGCAAAACCTTTTTTACTTGCACCATAACAATTGCGTATGAAAAGATAGGTATCAAAACGACTCAGGATATTCATCGCCCCGCTGCAGAGATAATAATCTGCAGCGGGTAACACATCTCTGCAGATATCAGCTTCGTATATCTCACATCCTGTCTTCTTTTTCGCAATCTTTACCATCGAAGGACTCAGATCGAGTCCGACATAAGAAGAGCATTTGATTCCTTGTTTTTCCAAATAGCCATACAGATCACCAAATCCACATCCGGCATCCACAATGGAAAACTCCTCATCATCAATACATGATAGAAGTATTTCAAAACGTTTCTGCTGAGAATAAAGCGAGTTCCAATGCACTCCCTTTGGCGAGTCACCATGCTTTTTTATCGCAGCCGTGTAAAACTTTTCATTATCAACTCGAGACATAGTGCAATTATACCCTCTGTACGTCTTAGTTTTATGATATAGTCCACTATTCTTCATAAATCTTCACAATATCTTTTACACTAGACTTTTCTGTGCTAAAATATCTTATATTTAACTCGAGGCAAATATGATAAATCTCACTACGCCACAGAAAGATGTGGTCCTCTCTTTTTTTCAAAAAGATGTCAAGCTGGTCAAAAAATACTTTATGATGATCTCTTTTGACTTTGACGAGAGTTTCAAATATTCTGTTTTTAAGGATTTCATCTTTTCAGCTGCAGGTATGATGAAAGACCTCGATCAAGCGATCTATAACGCCGAACTGCTAAGCTCATTCAAAATCATCCAGGCTTTAGATCAGGCCTATACAGAGTTCAGAGCGAAAAGTAAGCATGCTATGCAGGTCTATAACAAAGAATTTTTACATGCCCAAGAAGAATATGTGATGCAGCAAAAGAGATATGATGCACTCAAGGCCGAGCTGCAGATGCTTATCTCTAGTGAAGAGAGTCTGCATACACGACTTCAATCTGAGAATGCGAAGATGAAGAAGCTGCGTGAGACTACAGCGGTCAAAGACATCCCCCAGGAAAAGATCGATGCCTTGAAAATTCTTCGTCGCGAACATGTCGATACTGTCCACTTTTTGGGACAACGAAGAAATGAACTTGATGAAGTGCAAACACTTTTACAAAACTTCGAAGCGGAACACAAAGCGGCATTCCTCGATTTCTTCAAGACGGTCAAAGAGAAACTTGACTATCAATACACACAGTCACTGAGTTATTTTGGGTACGAGTTCAATGAGAAGCTTTTTGTTGATTCCGAAAAATCAGCCATGGTACAGAAGTTCAAAAAGGACGCTCATATTGTCGGCGATCTCAACCTGTGCAAATATGTCGAATATTATCTTAAAAATGTCAATCCTGATGCATTGGCCGATGCCGAGAAGAAAGAGAACCTCAAAGCTGCCAAACAGTACTGTAAGAACCAGAAAGAAAGAGAAAACCTTTTTTAAGAGAGGCAAGAGTACCTCCCTTCATAAGCTAATCTAGTTTTTTAGTGTTAACTTAGCTTCAATTCGACGGTTTTCAGCTCTTCCTTCTGCCGTACTATTGTCAGCAACTGGTTCTTCTTCACCTTTTCCGATTGTTGTTATGCGAGAAGCTTCGACACCACTACGGACTAAGCTTGCTTTTACTGCATCTGCTCTGTCTTGGGAAAGTTTTTGATTGAAGGCTGCAGAACCTTTAGAGTCTGTATGACCTATAATAGTCACATCATATACGCTGTTTCGCTTCATAAAATCTACATACTTTTGCAATTCTGGCGAATGTTTTTCATCTATCTTTGATGATGCATTTTCAAACTTTATAGCCAAAATAATACTTTCAGCACATCCATTCACGTCAACACTGACACCGGACACAGTAGTCGGACATTTATCTAGTGCATCAACAACACCATCTTTATCCCCATCAAGTTCGCATCCGCTTTCATCAACAGTTCTTCCTGCAGGTGTCGTCGGGCATTTGTCTTTTTCATCTATAACACCGTCATTGTCACTGTCTATAGGAGCTATAACAGCTGCAACCGCAACCTCTTCCACAGGAGCTGGTTCTTCCTCCTGCACTGGTGTTTGTGATTTTTCACCAAATGGAATACTAAGACCAATTCCGTAATAGAGTTCATTCCCTCCATCATCTGTACGAAGAAGGTGTTTTACTTCAGCACGAAGAGCAATGTCTTCTGATACCTTCCATTTGACACCACCACCATAATTACCATACAGTGAACTGTCATAGCCGTTACGAGGCTCATCTTCAACATCCTCATATCCAAGACCGATTAAAAGATATGGCGTTAAACTGTCACTGAAATCTTTAAAATCATACAATCCGTTCAAGCCAAAACGATTGATAACCGTATCACCGGCTTGTGTCTCATAATCTGTATCTGTTGTGCGGTCAAAGCTAAGCTCCGGAACAAACCCCATAAGATCATAATCATTCATTTGGAAACGAACACCATAAGTAAACTGATCATCAATATTCAAATTACCCTCTGGTTTGACTCCGCCTATCATCGGCGACACTTCATAACTATAATCTGATGCCAAAAGGGCTCCAACCAATGCTAGACTCAATCCAACTTTTTTCATTTATTTCCTTGTTTTTTTTAATTTTAACTACTCGACCATACTATATAGACATGTATACTGATTTATTATAATAAATTTATGAATTTTTAAAGTTTATAAGGTGATCTGAATCATATGCTCACGATTCATCATTTCTTCTTGCCCATATGCGAAAAATATATCTCACATATCCACTTGTTTTTTTCGTTCTGTTCACAGACACAACCTGCATTCATCTGAAAAACCCTGTAGGATGAATAAGCTTTCTTTCTAACTGCTGAACAGGTCCCTTCACGGGACTCGCCTATGGCTCGTTCCTTACCTGTTTCCGCTATCAATGGCATAAGTACTATGATCTGTAATAAAAGTATTTTTTTCATAGCTGCACTTTATCATTCATTTGTTAAGATACTCCTATGATTAGAAAACTATCACCCATTCAGCTCGGAGGGAGTCTTTATATACCCGCCACCCACAAAAATGTAGCTGCTATCTGTAATGAAAACAAATATCCCGAACTACGTTCATGTATTATCGATACAGAAGACGCTATCGGTGAAGACGAACTCGAATGTGCGATAGACAATATCACCAAGATGCTTCAGCAGTATGTCCCGGGTGATCTTTGTGTATTTATACGTCCACGCAACCCGAAAGTACTTCAAAGGATGTTACAGATCGACAACATTAAGAAGGTCGACGGTTTTTCCTTGCCCAAATTTTCCACAGAGGTCATGCACGAATATGCGCATATCATCACTCAATCAGAAAATCAGTTTCACCTTATGCCTGTACTTGAAAGCCTCGATATCTTCAGTAAAGAGAAGCTTGAAGCAATCCGTTCCTTTTTACTGGAGAGCCCTCTTGATATCTTAAGTCTTCGTTTGGGCGGTGAAGACATGATGCAGTACCTTGGTCTCAAACGACGTTGTGAAGACAATATTTATGAACTTGTCGCTCCATCGAAAGTCATTGCCGATGTCATCAACACTTTCAAACCCTTCGGATTTTCTATTTCAGCTACTGTCTTCAACTGTATTGACAAGCATGAACTTTATAAACATAATGTCTATGAAGACCTCCGTCAGGGACTTATGGGAAAGACCATCATCCACCCCAGCCAGATCACGCCTATCAACGAAGCCTATAAAGTCACTGCTAAGGATTATGAGATGGCCTTGAAGATGTTAGACAAAGACACAGCTGCCATTATCGTCCAAGACGGGCAGATGGGAGAAAAATTTGCCCACACCTCATGGGCAAAAGTCATACTGCAAAGACATCACTATTACGGTCTTAAAGAAGATACTTAATATAAAAAGATGAAGGACTTTCAAGAGAACTTGTCCTATTATTAAGGTTAGGAGCACTCTATGAAAGCTTTTAGTCTTTTTCTTCTTTTGGCATTTAACCTCTTTGCCGTCCATGACTATCAAAATCTCGTAGACTCAATTTCGCAACATGCGATACGTATTGGTATAGGTCCCAATAAGATCTATACATTTGTTGATCCTTTGTGTTCTAAATCCCAGCTTTTTATTGAGCTTATCAACACACGCAAAGATCTTCAAAAAAAGAATTCCTACTACATCTTTTTATACAGACTTCCAAAGTTCAACTCAGAGTCTTATATTCACTACATCTACCAGTCACAGCATCGTCTGGAATCACTTAATGATATCATGATCTATGAGGACTATGGTCTAGTCGAGGACTTTAAGGTAGATAAAAAAACACTGGAGATGACCGATGATATCGCCAGGGTTGCAAAAGAGCTGAAGATGAAACGACGTCCCTACCTTCTCATCTTCGATGCAGGCTCTTCTTACTGCAGGGTCTCGGAAGGAACAGCCCCCTGTATGGAAGACTCTGATCTCGAGTAAAGGCATCTTTCTTTTACGCTATAATAGAATTATTATAAAAACTTCTACAAGCAGGATGGTGGTTTCATATGTCTCAATCATTACTTCTACAGATTGCCAGAGAATCCATCACTGAAGTGTTTGAAGCACATAACACCATCAGAAAAGAGGAGTTATACCGTCAATACCCTGTGCTTAAAGAGTATATCGCCTCATTCGTGACTATCTATCTAGATGATGAACTTCGTGGTTCGATGGGCTCGATCATTCCTGCACGCCCACTCCTTGATGACATCATCCACAATGCAAAATCAGCAGCCTTTGAAGACAGCAGGTTCAGTCCTTTAAAGACCTCGGAATACCTGCGTTCAAGACTCGAACTCTCTTTACTGACAGAACCCAAAGAGCTTGCATATGACACGATTGCCGATATTAAAAGACAGACGAGGTGTGAAGAAGATGGACTCATAATCTCGCTTGGAGAAAGAGAAGCTGCCTTTTTGCCTCAGATATGGTCTCAGTTAAATGACTTTGATACCTTCTTCTCCCATCTTCTGCGCGAAGCCGGTCTGACACCCGAGCACATGAGTGAGCATCCCAAAGTCTATACTTTCCAAGTTGAGAAACAAATTGACAACCCCATACTTCAATAAACCTCTGCGGTATTATCAAAAGCATAACAGCCATATTACCTGCCTGATATGTCAGCACTACTGCCAACTCAGCCCCAACGAAGTCGGCCGCTGTGCCAATCAGAAAAACATCAATGGTGAACTTGCCGGAATCACACAGGATAAACCCTCAGCTATCAGTATCGACTATATCGAGAATCGTCCTTTTTTACATTTTATGCCTGGTAGTTCTGTCTTGTGTATCGGTACAGTAGGATGTAACCTGCATTGTCCCTCCTGCCAAAACCATCAGATTTCACAACATTTCAATAATGTCGAACCTCTCTATCTTTCTCCCATTGAGATTGTCAAACTTGCCCTTGAACAGAATATCAAAATCATCTCATTTGGATACAATGAGCCGATTGTCTATTACCCTTATGCCAAAGAGATTGGACGTATCGCCAAAGACAAGGGAATAAAGCTTGTGATGCAGACTTCGGGATATATGTCTGAAGAGATCACGTATGATATGGCCTCTTGGCTTGATGCTGTCCATGTTGATCTTAAAAGTTTTAATGCCGCCTATTACAAAAACACTTTGGGTGCCGAACTCAGTGCAATAAAACAGAACCTGAAGATTCTGGCACAAAGTTCTCTTTGGCTCGAGATCACAACACTGCTTATCGATAATATCAATGATTCAGATGATGAGATAGCTGCTATTGCCCGCTTTATCGATGAGGAACTGGGATCTCATGTCCCGTGGCACTTGAGCGCATTCTATCCGGACAATCAGATGCTCTCTTACTCTGCGACCTCGACAGAGAGCCTTTTGAACGCTTTCGAGATAGCAAAAGCACAGGGCCTCTATTATGTCTACTTTGGTAATGTCCCTTTTTTAAATGAGACACGTTGTCCTTCCTGTAACACCCTTTTGATCCAAAGACGTGATGAAGAGATCTTTGAAAACTGCATAGAGCAAAACAGCTGCCCGCATTGTCACAGAAGCGTAAAGGGTGTGTGGAGCTGAATCTCCTTGTACAGAAAGCTCAAAGAGTGCCTTCAAGCCTCTTTACAGATAATATCTCCCACATTTTTTTCCAAAGAACGGGCGACGACATTACACTTGACCTTTAAAAGAAAAAAAAGATTCTCACGTAACGTATCACTCAGACATTCATAGTTTCCCATTCCCTTTGTCAGTACAATATCTGCCGTGTCAAAAAGCTGTTGCGCTTCACTGTTTGCACGTGTATATACAAATCCAGGAGTATTAACACCACTGTTGACAAGATGACAAAGTTCATCAAAACCTGCGGCTTCTGCTTCTTCATAGGTCACGTCATTAATGATCGCATTACCGCGTGTCATATAGTAGATCTCCAAATCCGGATAGAGTGAAAGCATGGTCTTGATATATATCTTGTCAAAGATGTGCTCGCCGGCATTATCAGC
The DNA here is from genome assembly GCA_041546465.1 of Sulfurimonadaceae bacterium. Lineage (GTDB taxonomy): Bacteria > Campylobacterota > Campylobacteria > Campylobacterales > Sulfurimonadaceae. The sequence goes on along the minus strand of JBFEWG010000025.1, from coordinate 5,495 downwards.
GATATATAAAAGCGATGAAGCCATAGAAAGTTTTTTCTGAAGTCTCTCAAAATCATTAACAGCAAAATGCGTGTGAAAAATCTTTTCAAGTTCATCATTCAGATCAAAAGCATACTCGGCTGCAAGATCAATCACATTTCCTGCTACAGCCACCTTTGTTGCAGTCAAAAGCTGTTCAGGCGACTCGGCGATCTTCTTTTCCAGATAGGGGATAAATGTTTTGGCCTTCTCTGTCGAAACTTTTTTGACCTCATCATACAGGTCTTGTTTTCCTGCGACTAGTGACATCTTCTCATACACTGCAGCAGCGACTTCTGGAGGTGTTTCACTAAAAGAGAAACCAGGGGCCATGGCTTCTACAGCCTGGACTATCTCTTTGGTAAGTCTATCATCAGCATGGATGGCATCGGCCACACGTCTACTCTGGTTGATGATACATTCTACACAGGCGGGGTCAATATTCAAGAGGCTTCCATCTTTATGATATAGATCAGATCAAGAAATGAGTGGGTCGAACCCATTTGATCCTACTGGTTTTCCTTTTGTGTCTCTTTCGTACCGGGAGCATTATCTGCATACTCTTCAACGACTTTTCCCCACATAAGTTTATATTTACGTTTCATGAACTCCACCTCATCTTGAGAATGGTTCAATTGTGCGGTAAGTGTCTCAATCGTCTTTCTGTCTTCCTCATAGAGCTCCTGAAGCGAGGAAAGCGCTTCTTTCAAAAACAAATTTTCACTCTTGACTGACTCTATCGTCTCGTCTTTGGCATCAAGTACTCTCTCGTGAAGGTTGATGATCGTACCAATGGTCTTTTCAATAAACTGCGGACCGACATGAATCCCTGTTTCCGCTGTTGCTACTTCACTCATCTCTGTCGGCACGATTGCCTGCATACCTCGGGAAGGGTCAATGTAAAGTTTTCCATTCTCTTGTTTACACTCCAGCTTTCCGCGTTCCATTAAATCATCAATGGCATCCGGGCTCAGCCCTGTAAGTTCAGAGTACTCTTGAATCGTAATCCAATCACCTTCCATTCAACCCTCCTTCATCGGGATATCTCATCTTGACTAATTATCAAAAAATCTATGCTTAAAGTACCGTCTCTATTTCTAGAGAGTCCATCTCTACTTTTTTCGCTTTTGCAATACGGTCTTCTGCCAGCTTTACACTCAGGTCTTCATTGTTCAAAGCCAGGATCTGCATAGCCAGATAAGCCGAATTTATCGCTCCCGCCTTTCCAATAGCAACTGTTGCGACCGGCATTCCTGCAGGCATCTGCACAGTAGAAAGCAGTGCATCGATACCGCTTAAAGCTGAAGCACTCATAGGAACCCCGATAACAGGTTTGATGGTTTTAGCAGCCAGAACACCGCCAAGATGCGCGGCCATACCTGCTGCTGCTATAAAGACCTGAGCACCTTTTGCCTCGGCTGTCTTCACATACTCTCTGGTACGTTCCGGACTTCTGTGTGCTGAAGAAATGACTAACTCATAATGTACACCGAAAGCTTCAAAAGTGTCTGCACACGATTTCATCACATCATAATCGGTCTTGCTTCCCAGAATAATAGAAACAAATTTCATTCCAATCCTTTTTCATCTTTCTGATTTGCTGCGCCATTATACATTAATTTTTTCTTATCTCGGCGGTGCCTGATTAATGTCTTCACCGGCAGGAATTCTGAAAAAAGTATATTGCGGGAGCCTTGCCGGCAGTCGTATGGGGTTCACATTTCCACTATGCACTGCTTCCCAAATCTTCTTGTTCTCTGCTTCAAGTTTTTTGAAGATCAGATAAGGCCGTCCTTCTTCAAAAATGATCGAACCAAACTCATTATCCACCTCTTCTATCTTTGCATCAAGCGGTGCCATGATCTCCAGTTTGTCTCCGGGCTTTGTTGTAAACTTACACATATAATATTCACCCGACTCCGTCGCCATTCCTGTCACCTGATGCGTTCCCATCTGCATGGTAAAATCCAGACTCTGCCCGTCATGTTTCTCAAATGGTCTATTGATCAGGTAGGCGTCAGTAAATCCCCGGTTTTGCATACTTTCTAGTTCTTCCTGATAACGTTCCGGTGCATATTTACCTGCATAATAGTCATCGATTGCCATACGGTATGCCTTCGCTGTTGTCGCGGCGTAGTACGAAGTCTTGGTTCGGCCTTCGATCTTAAGCGAATCCACACATCCGCTATCAAGTATCTCCTTCATATGCGAAGCGAGGTTAAGGTCTTTGGAATTCATAATATACGTCCCGATACCCGGGTCCTCTTCCAGCCTGAAGAGTGTACCTGTCTCAGGATTCGCCGCATACATCTCATAAGGGAAACGGCAATCATTGGCACATGAACCGCGGTTTGGAACACGGCCACTCTGAAGAGTGGAGATCAGACAACGCCCGCTGTAGGCAAAACACATAGACCCATGGACAAACACTTCAAGTTCAAGATCCGGAAGTTCTTTTTTTATCTCTTTGAGATCTTTTAATGAAATCTCCCGTGCCGTGATAATACGCTTGGCACCCATCTCATGATAAATCTGGGCATCAAGCACATTCATGACATTGGCCTGAGTAGAGAGATGCAGATCGATATGCGGTGCAATCTCATGTGCAAGCTTTAACACACCCGGCGTTGCAACGATGATCGCATCCGGTCCCAGTTCCGCTATCGCTTTGATATGTTTTTTAAGAAGATCGATCTGTGAGTTAAACGGAAAACCGTTGATCGTCGTATAGACTTTCTTACCGCGTGCATGCGCATAATCGATCCCTTCTTTGAAGCTCTCCATCGTGAACTCTTTACCGGAACGGATGCGCAAAGAGAAATGGCTCACACCGCCATATACGGCATCAGCACCATAATCAAGAGCAATCTTTAACTTTTCAAGGTTTCCTGCAGGGGCAAGAAGTTCGACTTTATTCATTGTTTTGTTTCTTTAAAATATATTTTTCATGAATTTTAGCGAACTTCCCTAGTCGGAAGGATTAAAATTATGAACTACTTGCTAAATGAAGCAAGTAGACTTTCAATATCATCTGTCGAGACAACATCCGCATTATTGTCACCCGGAAGATGACGTGCAGATGCAACACGTTTATCATCATCAATCTTACCTGCAAAAAGTTCATTCATATAACCCGACAGTGCACGCATCACATTGATGACACGTTCGATCTTTTGTCTATGAATATCCTGATACTGCATGATATCCATAACATTCATAATCGTATCGCCATGGTCTTGTAATGATTGAATATGTGTCTCAACGGTCTCTTTTGATGTCTTGTTTTTTTCTAACTGTATTTTAAAGGACTCGACATCAGGAAACTTTGCACTCAAAGTCTCAAAAAGTTCTATATTACTGTCAAAGGTCTCAGCAACATCTGCCAAGGTCCCTTCTGCTTCCATTAATTCATCGCTGATCTTTTCAATATGGTCAAAGATCTCAGAGGCTTTCTCTTCACTCTCTTTGGTGACATCATCGAGTTGATGTACCATCTTGTGATCATCCGTAGGCGGTGGTGGTGGCCAGTTATGTGAAGCAGACACCTTGTAATCATCTGCATTCACATCTTGACTGTCTGACTCTTCTTTACTTTCACCTTGACTCTGCTCTTCAACAGGAGCTGGGTCTTCAGAAGAAACTTCTTCTTCATCTAATGCATCGATATCCGCATTCAGTAATGCATCAAGCTCTTCTTGTGTCATGAATTTCTCCAATAATTTTTCAATTAAATCAATCGCTTTATTAGATTATAGACAAGTTAATATATAATTCATTTTAAATATAATTTCTAAATAGAGAAAGCAATGAAAATCGATCTTCACAACCACACTGTCTTGTGTAATCATGCTTACGGTGAGCTCTCAGAGTATATTGAAGCTGCCATCAATAAAGGCATTGACAAATATGGCGTTTCAGATCATGCACCTATGAGCTTTGACCCTGGTTACAGGATGTCTTTTGATCAAATGGGCGAGTATCAGGCTATGGTACAAAAAGTCCGGGAAAAGTATAAAGACAAGATCGATGTTCTGTTTGCTTATGAGGTCGACTACCTGCCAGGTTATATGGATGACCGTGTTTTACAAGCAGATGTCGATTACCTTATCGGTTCAGCGCATTTTATTGACAAATGGGGCTTTGACAATCCGGAGTTTATCGGTCAATATGACAATGCCGATATTGATGAGATCTGGCAGGAGTACTTTGACCTTATTCGGGACATGGCTGATACTGGCTACTTCGATATTGTCGGTCATCTGGATCTTATCAAAGTATTTAAGTTCATGCCGAGCAAAGATATTGTCTCTATTGCGGAAGAAGCCCTGCAAGCCATCAAAAAAGCAGACATGGTATTGGAACTTAACGTCGCCGGATACAGAAAACCCTGCGCTGAACCTTACCCTTCAAGACCTCTTTTGCAGCGTGCTTTTGAACTGGGTATTCCTATTACCTTTGCTTCGGATGCACACAACCCGGAGCAGGTCGGCCTTTTCAGAGAAGAGATAGAGGCTTTCGCCAAGGATATCGGCTATACCCAATGCGCCTACTTTGAGAAACGAAAACGCCATATGGTCGATTTTTAAGTATGATTTTTGTATGAAACCACAGCAAAAATTGATTATTTTTTTGTCAGTGGGTCATTCTAAAACACCCTCTATTTAGCTTACCATATGAAACATCCCGTCAATTATGATTAATTTTTAACCAAAACCACTCTTTAAATCCAAAACAACTCTGTTATACTTCTACTAATTAAAAATTTCAGGAGAAACAAACATGGGTAAATTTGTAAACAGTACAGATGAGTTCTTTAAATATTGTGAAGAGAACGATGTTCAATTCGTTGACCTTCGTTTCACAGACATCAAAGGTGCATGGCATCACCTAACTTACCGTATGAGTGCGGTTAACACAGATAATATTGAAGGTGGTTTTCCATTTGACGGTTCATCAGTTGATGCATGGCAGCCGATCAATAAGTCAGATATGCTTTTAAAAGCTGATCCGACAACAGCATTCCTTGATCCGTTTACTGCTGATCCGACCATTATCGTTTTCTGTGATGTATTTGACATCTATAAAGGCGAGCTATACGAAAAATGTCCACGTTCAATCGCTAAAAAAGCATTAGTGCATGCTGAAGAGATTGGTATTGCCGATGCTGCTTATTTCGGTCCTGAAAACGAGTTCTTTATCTTTGATGATGTCAAGTTCACTGACACTATCAATGAAGCAGGCTATAAGGTAGATACTGAAGAGGGTGAGTGGAACTCAGGTACACACTACGAAGATATGTACAACACAGCTCACCGTCCTGGTACTAAGGGTGGTTACTTCCCGGTTCAACCAACTGACTCTATGGTAGACCTTCGTGCTGAAATGATGCTTGTTCTAGAACAAGTCGGTCTTGAAGTCGTTCTTGGTCACCACGAAGTTGCACAAGGTCAAGGTGAGATCGGTATCGTTTTCTCTGA
>JBFEWG010000165.1:0-3630 GCA_041546465.1 Sulfurimonadaceae bacterium | reverse complement strand
TAGTCCAACGCAGCAATATAATCGGCCTGTTCTATTTTGAAAAGTTTTTGGCCCTTGGTGACATAATCACCATCTTTGAAATAGACATCTTCAAGGATACCTGATACCCGTGCACGTACTTCATGCGAGTTACTTGCTTTGGTCTTACCGGTATATCTCATCCAAATGGGAATGTTTTTGTTCTTCACAGTCACTGTCTCAACCGGAAGAGGTGCAGCTTCTGTGGCTGTTTGCTGTTGTGAGACCTGCTCACTGCAGCCGGTCAAGATAAAAAGCAGAGGGAGATAAACTAGAATGTTTTTGAGCATCATGTATCCTCATGGAATTGTTTTCCAAATATACACAAACAACTCTTATGCAAGAGTAAAAGCAAAACATTCTTGTATATCTTTTAACAAGTATAAACATTACTGGTATAATTCTAAGTATGAATGAAGTAATTTGCTGCTCGGCGTGTGGCCTGTTGATGGAAGATGACATATCGGCACGCCAGATATTTTGCCCGCGATGCCAAAGCTCAGTCCGGAAACTCCCACGTAATATCGACAGTGACCTTGGTTTGGCAATCGCAGCCTTGATTGTGTTTTTTCCCGCTATGACACTGCCGATCATGACATTTCAGCTTGGTGAATCCGGACAGACTGACACCATGCTCAGTGCACTCTATTATTTTTATCAAGACGGGTATCCGGCTTTGAGTGTACTGGTTTTTTTTACTTCAATATTCGCGCCCTTTGTGCAAATCGTCATTTCCATTCTTATGTTTTCATCACTAGTACGCAACAAAAAACCAAAATGGATGAAGTTCTATTTCAAAACCCTGGTAAAAATGCGTCATTGGGCGATGCTTGATGTCTACGTCATCGCTATTCTGGTCTCAACCGTTAAGCTTAGTGCGACGGCAGAAGTGATCTTTGGTCCTGGCATGATCATGTTCGTTACACTGCTGATTTTTACTTTTATGTTAAGCAGCAGTTTTAACTCCAGACAGATATGGAAGGCTTTTCATAATGCTCACTGACAAGAAAGCGAATGTGTCACTCTGCCTCAACTGTAAAAACATCTCATCGGCGAACATGTCGACATGCCCCATCTGCGATGAGCCTTTGCCGCAGCGAAAACCGGATTCATTCACAAGAACACTGGCTCTCTCTATTGCAGCATTATGTTTTTTTATTCCGGCAAACTTTTTTCCTATCATGAAGACGGATACGGTTACAACCTTTGAAAACAACACAATATTGGATGGGATATTTTACTTCTATGAGTATGGAGAGTTCTTTATCGGTACTGTCATCTTTATTGCCAGTATCTTTATCCCGGTGTGGAAGTTGTTGGTTCTTTTTTTTCTGCTTTATTCAGTCCATACAGATTCAAAATGGAAATTGATCGAAAAACACAAGCTCTTCAAGATGATACACATCATCGGAAAATGGTCGATGCTTGATATCTTTGTGATAGGCCTGATGATATCACTTGTACAATTTGGAGAGCTTGCCAAGGTCACAACAGGGTTTGCAGCCATATCTTTTGCTACAATGGTGGTCTTGACTATGATAGCAACAGAAAGTTTTGATACGCGTCTTTTATGGGATGAGAAAGAAGATAAGGTAGAGAATGAAAAGTTATGATGAATTGGCTGTAGGCAAAAAGAACAGAGGAATCTCTTTGATCTGGGTCGCACCTATAGTTGCCATATTGATCACAGCAGGTATGATATGGAAAAATTATGTTGATGCAGGGACTCGTATAACTATTGTCATCGAGAACGGAGATGGTATAAGAGAGGGCAAGACACCTATTATGTACAAGGGAATCAAGGTCGGCGTCGTCGAGGATATCAGTATCAAAGAGGATGATGTCTCAAAGATAGAACTTGTCGCTATGATCGAGAAAAGGGCATCAGAGGGTGTTGCCAGGGAAGGGAATAAGTTTTGGAAAGTTGAGCCCAAGGTGAGTATTACAGAGGTGTCGGGTCTTGGTACTATAATTTCAGGTGTCTATATCTCTGTTATGCCTGCGGCCAACAATAGAAACGACCTGTATAACTTGCCGTTTCAAGACTATTTTGTTGCCCTGGACTCTGCACCTGTTGATGTCTTCAATCCTGGACTTTCTGTTATTGTCAATACAGTAGATAAGGGTGATATTGCAATAGGTGCGCCTGTTTTATACAACAAGCAGGCTATCGGTAAGGTAGAGGATAAGCGACTCTCTGATGATAAGAAAAGTATTGATCTTTACCTGCGAATAGAGTCTGAATATATGGACTTGGTGCATAAAAATTCGTTTTTTTATAAGGCGAACGCTCTGAATATGCAGGCAAGCCTTTCTGCTTTCAAGATTGAAATGGGTTCTTTTGCCAGTTTTATTGCGGGTGGTATAGTCCTGCATAACTCCGAGGTATCACTCTCATCTCCTTCTGCTGTAGAGAACGGGAGATATCATCTGTATCATAACTACGAGCAGACGATGCAGAACAAGGATGATGTCATACTGACCATGGAAGGTCACAACAAACTTGAGCCGGGAATTACAAAGATTTTTTACAAAGGTGTCGAAGCCGGTCTGGTCAAAAACCTACAGCATGATCCCATTAAAGAACAGACAATCGTCACTATCAAACTCTATAACGATTTCAGAGCTCTGGCTAATGAAAGCGCATATTTCTGGGTTGTCAGTCCACATCTAGGTTTTGACAATATCGGTGGTCTTGATGCTGTTCTCACAGGCAATTACATCAGTTTTGTGACGAAAGACACTGATGCAACGGTCAAGAAGAACTTTGTTTTACATGACAAAAAGCCAAGCAAAGACGGATTTCACCTCAATCTTGTTTCTGATGAGATCAAAAATATCAAAGAGGGAACAGGTCTCTTCTATCACGGTGTTGAAATCGGACAGGTCGTTGCATATTCGATCAATAAAGACAAAAAAAGTTTTACTATCGACGTGACAGTTTCTCCGAAGTATAAAGAACTTATCAATGCCTCCTCCCTGTTTTATCAACAAAAAGGTATCGAGGTCAAGGCTGGTATGTCTGGCTTTGACCTGCGCACTGGTGGGCTGGAGAGTATTCTTCGCGGGGGGCTTGCAGTTGAAACTCCGGATTTTAGAGCCAGTAAAAGCTTTAAAAACGCATATAAACTCTATGATGATTATGCTCAGCTGCAAGATGATAAATATTTGAGTGAAGAGGGTGTATATATCACTTTAATAGCAGATAATATGGGGTCGTTAAAAGAGGGATCTCCTATCTACTATAAGCAGATAAAGGTAGGAAAGATACTGTCTTACCAGTGGGATAGCAAATTGAAAAAAGTTTTTCTGAAAGGCTTTGTTGCCAAAGAATATGCCAGTGAAGTCCAGAATAACTCATTGTTCTATATCGCTAGCGGCATTGATGCTAAATTCGGTTTTGACGGACTTGAGATCAACACAGAATCATTAGAAACAGTCCTTACAGGCGGTGTGGCATTTTACACACCAATTTCACAAGACGGAAAAACAGTTCGTAACAATGAACAGTTTAAGTTGTATCCTACTAAATCCAAGGCGATGAGTAAATATGTCGATATAGTCGTGCATAGTACAGACTCGCATGGCCTGGTTGCTGGGAACCTTGTGATG
>JBFEWG010000086.1:0-8674 GCA_041546465.1 Sulfurimonadaceae bacterium | reverse complement strand
GTCGATCGCGTTTTCTGTTGTCGGTTCCAAGTTGAGTTTCTCAGAAGCGATCTTAACGATCTCTGGATCCGGAGCTACCGGTGTCTTTCCGAAATATCCAAGGACCATTTTTCCATAACCTGGAGCGATAGCTTTCCATGGTCCCTGCATAACATTGTTAAGGGCTTGCTGGAAATAGAACTGAGATACAGGTGTTACAGATGTCCCGTAACCACCACGTTCAACGACTTCACGCATCGCATCGATAACATCAGGATAACGATCCAGGATGTTATTGTCACGCATCATCTGAGTATTGGCAGTCAATGCACCACCCGGCATTGGTGAAAACGGGATCAATGGAGAAACCATCGTCGCTTCCGGTGGCATGAAATAGTCTTCAAGGCAGTTTTGAACTTCTTTCTCATACGTAAGGATTTTTTCAATCTCTAGACCACCAAGATCGAAATCACTTCCTTTTGTCGCATGAAGCATCGTCAGGATATCCGGTTGTGATGTACCACCTGAGACTGGAGCTGCAGCCATATCGATACCATCAATACCTGCTTCAAGTGCTGCCAAATAACATGCCACAGAAACACCTGCTGTCTCATGGGTATGAAGACGTAAATGTGTTCCTTCAGGAACAAGCCCGCGAGCCATTTTTATCGTTTCATAGACTTTCTTTGGAGATGAAGTCCCTGAAGCATCTTTGAAACAGATTGAATCATAAGGAATCCCTGAATCAAGGATCTCACGAAGTGTCTTCTCATAGAAAGCAACGTCATGTGCACCTTTACATCCTGGAGGAAGGTCCATCATTGTAACAACCACTTCATGTTTTAGACCATGGTGTGTAATACGCTCACCTGAGTACTTTAGGTTTTCAACATCATTAAGTGCATCAAAGTTACGGATCGTTGTCGTCCCGTGCTTTTTAAACATCTTTGCATGCAGGTCAACAAGTTCACGTGAACCTGTATCCAACATAACAGTATTGACACCACGTGCGAGTGTCTGAAGATTAGCGTCAGGTCCAACGATCTCACGGAAACGATCCATCATTGTAAAAGCATCTTCATTTAAATAAAAATATAGTGATTGAAAACGTGCACCACCACCAAACTCAAAATGTGTAATCCCTGCTTCTTTCGCCGCTTCAACTGCAGGAAAAAAATCATCCATCAATACACGTCCACCAAAGACAGATTGGAATCCGTCCCTGAACGTTGTATCCATAATGTCAATATATTTCTTAGCCATTATATTCCTTAACTATTTGTTTTTTCATGATGTTGAATAGCAGCTGATATCGCAGCTATCTTTGCATTGTTCTTCTTACCCGCCTGGTTCTGTGGGACCGGCGTTGGTTCAGGAAAAAACTTATGTATGATATACGACTGAATATTCATCGCGATTATCATAAGAGTCAGAAACGTAAAAACAGTTCCCATTCCCAATATCATAAATTTAAAACCTTCAAAAACAAGATTTTCCATCTTTTCCCTTTTTAAAATAGTTTTGCTAATCCTAGTATAAAGATGTTTAAATGTTGATGTAGATGGTAAAACAAAAAAAGGTTTTTCGACTATTGTTACTATTTTACTGACATTCATTATCTCTTAAAATCGTTTTTTTACCCTGAGAAGTTTTTAACTTTAGTTTTGATAAGATGCCGCAATTAATTTTATTAACAATACGGAGTTACGATGAACTTAGACAAGATCGGTTATGGTGAAAACCCAGACAAAGTACAGGCAATTATTGAAATCGCATGTGGTTCAAATATCAAATATGAAGTCGAAAAAGAGAGCGGTGCCCTTGTACTTGACCGCGTGATGCACTCAGCAATGTATTATCCAGCGAACTATGGTTTCGTAAACCAGACACTTTCACAAGACGGTGACCCGGCAGACATCCTAATCCTTACAGAATACCCGATGCAACCTGGTTGTGTAACAAACTGTCGACTTGTCGGTGTTTTGATCATGGAAGATGAAAGCGGTATCGATGAGAAACTTCTGGCTGTACCTACATCTAAGATCGATCCGACGTTTGAAGAGATCCAAGACCTGGACGATATTCCTAAACACACTTTGGCAAAGATCAAAAACTTCTTTGAGACATACAAGATGCTTGAGCCTAACAAATGGGTCAAGGTCCAAGGTTTTGAAGACAAGGCCTCTGCTACTAAGATTCTTGAAGACGCTATCGCAAACTACAAATAAAAAATTACAACTAACAGAAGAGTTTTACTCAACTCTTCTTTTTACTGGGTTACAATTCAGTCCCTATAAAATCATTCAAGGTCAGCTATGGTAGCAGGTATGTTTGAGCAAGAGCTCATGGCTTACATTCTTTTCGGCATTATTTTAAATTTTGTTTTTTCTTTGCTCTTTGGTATCTATCTCAGCAAAAACATCGGCATCCAAGAGATGATGGAGAGTAAGGGAGAGAAAGAGCAATCGGTTTTTCTCCGTCTTGCGATTCTCATTCCCTATGCCAAGATGATTGTTACACTTTATCGTGTCGCCATCTTGCAGTTTTATTTTCTAAACCGGGGCAAAAGCCATAAAGAGTTCTGGGTCTATTTGACAAACGAATAGACTCTGAAATATCTATCCTCGGCTCTTTTTTCTCACCCTTTTATTTTTTATCATCTGTCAGAAAACAGTTTCGCATATCCATATCAGACCAGATGCCTGCCTTTGTCTTTTGGGCTCTTTGTTGCGCACGTATAAAACGATATTTCAATATTTCGTCTTCAAATTCAAAGGCTAATGGAATACGGCCATATCCATGCTCGATAAGGCTTTCACTATAACTATGATCACTTCGAAGTTTAAGCAGGCATCTATCTTTTTTTCCTTCGACACTGTAAAGCTGTTGTACATGTAATATTGTTTGTGCAAATGGCTTCTCATAAGGGTAGGCCTGCCTGAAATCATTTAGATATTTCAGACAGGTGGAGTTAACATCCGTGCGCAACACCAATTGACTTACCGTCTCTACACCGTAGGGTGTACAGACAAAAGACTTTTGCTGATACGTCATATGAAGCGTATGATTATTTTCTATCTTTTTTAATAACCCCAGGAGTGTATCAGCGTCCACAAAAGTAACAATCATTAAAAAAAGCAAACTAAATCTTCTACCCATCTATCTTTCCGACCTTCTCATAACATGTAACGAATTGTAAATCACCCCACCTTATTTAAAAATATTCTGCTACTTTTCAACTCACAAACCTTAAGAAAAATAGAAAAATAAAACAAAATTTAAATCATTAAACTAATATTCTTTAGATGGCTTAAGCTTAATACTCCTAGAACAAGGGCCCTATGAGCTGTTTACCATCTGTTTACTTAATCAAATCATTTAATGAAATTATAAAATGAATAAGTTCTTCTTTTTTTACTATAATTTCACGTTTATTTTCAAGGAGTAGATTTGATTCGGACTTTTTTCCTGACTTCCCTATTTTCATTGCAACTATTTGCACTTTCACCTGAGCAGTTAAAAGTCTTGCAAACAATCAGAGATGTTGCCCGTACTATCCCAGATTATACTGGAGAAACCTATGAAAACACTTTAGCCGCGATCTGCCTGACTGAAAGCAGTGCCGGAAAAAACATCATCGGCGATTTTAAAAAAGGAATCGTCATTACAAAGGCTTCCCTTGGCTCCATGCAGATACAAGTTGCGACTGCACGATATGTCGCTAAACGTATTAAAGAACTGGCCTGGCTGAACAAGCTTAGTGATGCTCAGATCGCCAACAAGCTCTTGACTGACATCAAGGCATCTGCACAGATCTCTGCTTACTATCTGACAATTTTAAAGAAAAGCCGCAAGCACTATTTCAATGTTATCAGCGGATATAACGGGGGAATGGTAAACAACCCCTACTATAAAAGAGTCATGAAGAATATGACACTTCTTAAAAAATATATTAAAGATGGCAGACTGATATAATTCAAATCTCCACACCTTGTGAAGCAAGTATATAATTTCAGGTAATATCACTTGTTTTCTTTTCTCCTTTGTGTATAATGTAACCCAAATCAATTTCAACGAGGTTCATTGTGCGTTATCTTCTTTTTCTATTACTGTTTTTTTCATTTATTCAAGCTGCTGATATCTCTTTACAGACAATGAAAAATGAAAAACGTGTTGCTTTTATTATCGGTAATGGAGATTATGAAGAAGCCCCGATTGATTCAGCTGCAGACGAAGCGATGATGATCAAAACCTTCCTTGAAAAGAACAACTTTCAAGTCACCTATAAAGAAGATGCCAGTAAACGTGAGATAATCAAAGGCTTGCGTACCTTTAATGCCAATATGAAAAAAGATAGTATTGCTCTGTTCTACTTTGCAGGGCATGCTATCCAGGTCAGAGAAAAAAACTATCTTATTCCTGTAGAAGCGGCTATAGACAGTGACCATCATGTACTTTATGAAGCGATTGAGCTTGATGCAATCCTTTCAAAGATGAGACTTGCTGACAACCGTCTGAATATGGTCATCTTAAACGCTTCTCATGAGAGTCCATTTGGAAACAGGTACCGCGCCAAGACAAAAGGTCTCGCAAAAATTGCAACAGAAGCCAACATGGACCTCATTTCTTCATCACGACCGAACCGAACTGTCGCTTCTTACGATTTTACATCAAAACTGCTCTCTATTCTCTCTGCAAAAGGTATCTCCAATGAAGAGGGATTCAAGGAGTTCAAAAAGCGTTATCCGCAATCCTACATCCAACAATCCAAAGAGAGTTTTTATTTTAACCTGCCGAACAAACTTGTAAGCAAGGAAGACAAGATATGGGAAAAGACACTGGCCCTTGGGTCTATGTCAGCCTATACTGCCTACATCAGTAAGTATCCTGATTCAAAATACACCACCCTGGCCAAATCGAATCTCACAGAACTCAAGAGTAAAGAGAAAGAACAACAAGCAAAAGAAATAGAAGAACAGCTTCGCAGCCAAAAAAAAAACAACCAGCCAGCCATACAAGAGAAGGTTGAAGAGAATGCCAAGTTAAAAGCACAAAAAAAAGCTGAAGAAGAAGCAGCACTCGTAGCAGCTGCTGCACATGCCGATCAACAGCGAACAGATGCAGATGAGACGCCCTACGTTGACCCGATGATGGTCCTTATTAAAGCCGGAAGTGTTGTCACAAGTTTTGCCGATGAAGACAAAAAAGTGCCTGAAGGCATGATCACGATAGAAAAAGATTTCTATATCGGTCATTACGAAGTCTCAAATGTCGAATATAACGAATACCTAAAAGCGATCAATACCCTTGACTTTTATGATAACAAATGGACACAAGGATTTCAGCCTGCGGTTAATGTGAGTTGGCAAGATGCCAATGAATATGCCAAATGGCTTAGTCGCCTTACCGGAGAGAAATACCGTCTGCCAACAGAGAATGAATGGGAGTATGCTGCAAGAGCAGGATCGACGACAAAGTATTTTTGGGGAGATAGAGATACAAGCCATCGTAAAGATGCCTGGCGAAAAGACTATCCGGACAATGCCCATAATTTTGCATGGATAAGAACAAACGCTCAAGACATCACACATACCGTCGGTTCGAAAGAGCCAAACACATGGGGTCTTTATGACATTTTAGGCAATGTTTCTGAATGGTGTTCAGATAATCTTCAAGGCAAAGATAAAGAACTCAAAGTGTTACGTGGTGGTTCATGGTCTTCCACCCCGGAGGAGATAGCTATTTCTCAGCGTATGATAAAAAACATCAACTTTGCCAATAACACGACCGGCTTTAGACTCGTACGGGAAAAATAAGGTACAATATTTTATGTCACAAAAGGAGAAAGTTTGAGTGATTTTAAGCTGAAACTGCTGTTGACCCTGCTCTCTGCCGTACTCTTCTCTTTGATATTCGTCATCCTTGCTCTTGTGCTTCCGACAAACAGTTCCAAGTATGCAGATAATGAACATGAAGCTCCACAGACAGAATTTCAAAAGATGTCGAAAGGTATGCGTGAAGGTTTTAAAAAATAATACATCTCATCTTTTCCAGTTCTAAAAAAGTAAATAAATATAATCTCACAGGGCAAGATAAGCCAGACTGCCTATGTAGACTAAAAAGACAACAAAACTTTCCCACCCGATATTGGCAATACCATGACGCTGCCTGTGCAGCAATCCCATCAGTATGATGCCCGTCATCAAAATCGTCACTGCCAGCCAAAACTCTTCAACAACTGAGATACTTGCATAGATCGGTCCGTCACGATAGGCGAGATCAGACACCGCGATAAAGAGCGTGTCAAAAGCATTCCCACCTATAATATCTCCTACTGCCAATGTCAATGATCTCAATCGGACTGCAGTAATGGCAATCACCAACTCTGGAAGCGATGTCGAGACTGCTGTAAAGACTCCGCCGACAAGTCCTTCCGACATGTTTGTTATCGAGACAATCTCTATTCCGACCAAAGAGAGTATTAAACCTGCAAGCCCCACAACAACTGAATAGATTAAAAATTCGAACCAAAACTTTTTTATGCTAGAACGCTGATAACGGTAAACCTTCTCTTTTTCTGTACGTGTCTCACGCGTACGTCGGGGCATCCACATCGGCATCGTATGTGTCTTCGTTAAAAGACGTACACCTAAAAAGTAACTGATGAACAAAAAATAAGATGCCGGATGAACTGAAAACCACTGCATATTCGGCACAGCGAATGCGATGAGATGTATTGAGAGCAATGTGATCAGAAAGGCACTCATCATCAGGTTTTCAGCTGATGCTGCCGCATGTTCAAGGTTCGCTTTTCGATAGAACATGTCTGCCACACAGAGAAAAAAGGTCTGCGCAGCAATACCCCCAAGCGCATTGCTCACAGCAAACTCCGCATGACCGTTACTTGCTGCTGTGACCGATGCGATGATACCTGAGAGTGAAGTCGATGCACCGATGAACACTGCCCCCATCAAAGCCTCTCCCATCCCCGTATCAGCAGCGAGCTTGCGAGCGACATGTGTCATTTTGACACCGAACACACCAATCACTGCTGCAGCAAGAAGAAAGACAGATACCAATAGGTAAAGCGGCGTATCGTGTAAATCAAACATTGTTTATTATATACCCATTTTCACTGATTTTTTATTATTCACCTATGACCGTTATAACGACTTTTCTTTCACTTCCGTAATCCCTGTGTTCATTCAGGTATATCCCCTGCCATATCCCGAGATTAAAGCTTCCATCAGTTACAGGGAGTGTGATACTCGAACCGATCATGGTACTCTTAATATGCGAAGGCATATCATCACTTCCTTCATACGTATGTGTATAATACGCTTTATTATCACAGGTATCGCTGAAAAACGACTCCATATCATCTCTGACACTGCTGTCAGCATTTTCATTAAGGCACAATGATGCACTGGTGTGCTTGATAAAGAGTGTGGCTATTCCTATACTAAAAGTAGTGATATCGATTTGACGCAGGACCTCATCTGTAACAAGATGAAAACCTCTTCGTTTAGGTTTGAATACAATCTCTTTTTGATACGTTTTGATCTTATCTTCCTTTATCCAGATGTACTTTGATAATTTCTCCCATATCATCCATCGCTTCACCTGCTTTTTTCTGAATGAAATGCTCAAAGTATTCGTCAATATAGTCGCGCGGGTCATACATGCTTGCAGTCTTATGACGTTCAGGATCGATCAGTACAGAGTGTCTGAATCCTTTCGCAATAGGAACAATATCGATCACAGCGCCACTGGTACCGATAGCAATAAAAAGCGAGCATTCTCTTACAGCCTGCTGGATGTGACGATACTTTGGGGCTGCTTCACCAAACATAACAACATTATGCCGCACCCTTTTGTTACCGCAATGCGGGCACTCTTCATCACCTTTTTGATAAGCGTAACCGATATGAAAGGTTTGATGACAGGCTTCACAACGCAGATCGGTCAATGTACCATGAAGATGGATAACCTCTTTGGCGCCTGCCCTCTCCATCAGGTCATCAACGTTTTGTGTCAGATGGATGATCCGTCCGCGATATTCACTCTCAAGCTGTGCAAGCATCTTATGGGCTACATTTGGTTCTTTTGAGGCAAGTTCATCTCTTCGTTCATTGTAAAACTGTGTAACAAACTTTCTGTCTTCAATCCAGCCCTGGGTGGAACAGACTTTCATCACATCGTGGTTCTCCCACAGACCGTCATGGTCTCTGAAAGTCGAGATACCGCTTTCGGCAGAAAGCCCTGCTCCACTTAAAATCATAACTTTTTTCATCTCTACCTCTGATCCGAAGACTCTTCAGCTTTAATCGACTCTTTAAGACGTTGTAACTCATTGATCTTATCTTGTAAAGTCTGATACTCAATAGAGTTTTCCTTACATGAATCCTGCTTTGTTTTAAGCTCAATGACTTGAAAATCAATTCGTATCAATTCCCTGTCTCTTTCATTGCACATGCTGATCTCCTTTCTCTTTTAGCATTCTATTATGTTGCCTGATTTATTGCAAGAAAACCAAAAACACCCTCAAGAATTCTTGATATGCATCAATAAAACAGCTGTGCTTCTGTATTATAATAATCAAAAAAGGATCTACTATGGGAATAATTTATGCCGAGCAGGTCGAATACATGAGTGTCGATCAGATGCAGCAGACACATGAGGATGAGATCAAGAT
>JBFEWG010000064.1:0-11371 GCA_041546465.1 Sulfurimonadaceae bacterium | reverse complement strand
ATTTTGATCTTTATAGGCATTGAGTGCCTGTGTGTGAGCTTCAACGACTTCAGAGATGAGCTGGGCCAACATCCCCTGTATTTCATTGATTTTGCTTTCGTAACGTGGAAGCATTGTTTTCCTTTATAATGTATAGGATTACGTAAGAACTATATATCAAGTCTTATTAATTTTGGAATAATATAGTGTGATTGTAACAAAAAGATTACATAAAAGTATTTTTTTGTAATCATATTGTTACCTTACTTCTTTACAATTGCGGCAACAAAAAACTCACAAGGACTAAGATTATGACTAAAATCGTTCACGGTTTATTAATCGCAGCAGTTGCAACCTCAAGTTTGGTCGCAGGAAAAATCAGCGGAGCGGGCGCATCTTTCCCTGCACCTCTATATTATGATTGGGCATACTCATATCAAAAAGACACAAAGACACGTGTAAACTACCAGTCAATCGGTTCAGGTGGAGGAATCAAGCAGATTTCTAAACGTGTTGTAAACTTCGGTGCTTCTGATAAGCCACTTACAACAAAAAAACTGGCTAAAGACAAGCTTCTTCAGTTCCCGGCGGTTATCGGTTCTATCGTTGTCGCATTGAATGTACCGGGTGTTAAAGATGAGCAGTTAAAGCTTAAAAATTCTGTTGTTGCAGATATCTTTGCAGGCAAAATCACTAAATGGAATGATGCAGCAATCACTGCTGATAATGCGGGTGTAAAACTTCCGGATGAGAAGATCATTGTATGTCATCGTTCAGACGGATCTGGTACGACGTATAACTTTACGTACTACCTTTCTGAGTCAAGTGAAAACTGGAAGAACAACTTCGGTGCAGGTAAAGCGATCGACTGGGCAACAGGTATCGGCGGAAAAGGTAACGAAGGTGTTGCATCATTGGTATCACAGACACCTTTCTCAATCGGTTACATCGAAAATGCATATAAAGAGAAGAACAAACTTGCGGCAGCAACACTTCAAACAGCAAGCGGTAAATGGGTAAGTGCTCGTGAAGACAACTTCAAAGCAGCGGCTAAGTACGCTTCATGGACAAAAGAAGACAACTTTTACGCTCTTTTAGCACTTCAGCCGGGTGATACGTCATACCCAATCGTTGCAGCAACATTTATCCTTCTTCCGGAAGAAGCTGCTAAAACGAATAAAGACGTAGTCGCATTTTATGACTATGCTTTCAAAAATGGTGATGCAGCAGCGAAGAAGCTGGGATATATTCCACTTCCTAAAGAGACAAAAGATATGATCCGCTCTTACTGGGCAGACCACGGTATCAAGTAAGACCGACCAGGAAGCAGGGCCCCTTGCTTCTTTGCCTGAACTGCTTAGGGCGTAAAATATCGAGTAGATTCATTCTTTATCCCTTATGGGGATTTCCTAAGACCAACTATTTGCTATAATCGTGAGATATATTTCATGAGGACTGGCAAATGCGTGAAGAAGAACTTTTACAGGTCTATTTGGACAAACTGGCAAAACTTTCTCTGGAAAAACTACACGAACGTAATATCTCTGCACTTCAGGCATTAAAAGAAGCACTCAATCATATTGAGGGCGAAATGAGAGGGTACTGAGATGAGTCCGAACCCGGCACTTACGATCATGCAAATGGAGCTGGCATTGAACAACCTTCAAAACACGATGGTTGACGAGAACGGAAAACTGACTTTGGATGAGAACTTTTTAAGATTATTTGACGAGCTGATGGAAAAACTGAAAGAGGCACGAGATATCGCAGAAGGTATGCGAAAGTCTGACAAAAGATAGGTTCTAAAATCGGTACTTGACCTGTAAGCCAATCTCTTTTGTCTCGTTTTTAGGCTCGATGATACTGTACAAAAGAGGAGGGGCACTGTAATAATTGACCTCTGAATCCCCTATTCTCCAATAATGAAAAAAGAGTCCTATGGACCAGTGTTCTTCTTCGTGGCTTGTACTGAAGCGTAGACCATAACCATGATTTTGATCGTTGACGGGGTCTCCAAATACAGAAGCATAAGCGGGACCAATGTCCGAGAGATAACTTGTTTGTTTTCCCTTAACAAAATAGTCATATTCAAGAGTGGTTGAAAGACGGGCTTTTCGATTTAGTCTGAAACGGTGTGTCATGCCTATTGGAACATAAGTATATTGACTTTCACGTCTATATCCACCGCTTCCAAGATCCCTGAGATCATTGTATAGGTAACGGTATCCTAGTCCGATGAAGGGAGATAAGAGAAAGTTGTCGAATTCTTTCTCTACACCTAAAAGAAGACGTGCTTCATACATATAATCAGGTACATAGCCTGCTGTACCCGAATCGTTTTTATATTTAACATCCCCCGTAGCAAAGCGTATATCTCCAATGATATATGTGTTTTCTGTCATACTTTTGGTGCCGGTTAATGATAGACCGTACTTTTGTCCTGTATTGGACATAAAAAAGTTTCCGTCGACCTCCTCTTTGTATTTGTACCAGTAGGTCTGCAGACCGATCTCAATTCCGTCTTCCGTTTGGAGTGAGATTTTTTTGTCTGTTTGGGTTGTCTCTATGGCAAACACAGAAATCGATGTCAATAGAACAGCTGAAATAATCAGGAGAGAAAGATGCTTTTTCATTAAGACTCGTTTTTTGGTTTGATAGTAACAGTAATAAGATTAAAGAACTTATAAATAAGCTATTACTTTTTATAATATGGTGATAATTAAAGGTGTGATTAACCGGAACACAGATCTGTACAGTCCAGAAAGTGAATAAAAGGAGTGGTCCAGTCGATGAAGATAGAGATACTAAGAACAGATATCACACAGTTGGACGTTGATGTGATTGTCAACGCAGCAAACAGTTCTCTGCTTGGTGGAGGGGGTGTGGACGGTGCTATCCATAAGGTGGCCGGCCCCAGGCTTTTGGAGGAGTGCCGTACACTAAACGGCTGTGAGGCAGGGCAAGTAAAAATGACAAAAGGTTATGATCTGAGGGCAAGGTATGTCATCCATGCGGTAGGGCCTGTCTGGAGAGGAGGATCTCAAGGGGAGGACGCCTTGCTGGCCTCATGTTATAAAGAGAGTATAGAACTAGCCGATGCGCATCAGCTCAAGTCCATAGCATTTCCTGCAATCAGTTGCGGTGTATATGGGTTTCCGATTGAAAGGGCTTGTGATATAGCGGTTAAAACAGTATTGGATGCACTTAGAGGCACGACACTGGAGCATGTGATTTTCTCCTGTTTTAATGAGAGAATTGAAAAGGCTTTAACAAAGAGCCTGGCACAATATGATGCCGGCAGCTTAAGTTAACATACGTTTAATACCTCTTGCTATAAGATAGTTGAAAATAAAAAGGAAAACTGTGAAGAGTACATTGATCAAGGTAACGGGTGTGTTGATAGCACTGTTTTTTTTGGGTTGTGACGGTATCGGACTGGGAGGTTCCTACCCTTCAATTTATACAAAAAGTATGGCAGAATGTGGCTGTGACGGTGTCATGTATATGATCAGAAATCCAAATCAAAATGTACAAAAAGTCACGGTAATGCGTGTCAGACAAAGTGGAACAGCTCCTAAAAGGCGCAAGGAAATTTCGATGATACTTCAGCCAAAGATCGAAAAAAAACTTGGGTGTTCAGAAGTCAATCTCTATATTTCAGGACGTTCACACTATTGTGATACCCATCAAAGTTTTTATGTCAAGAAATATAGAGAGGTCAAGACAAAAAAATAGTTTTTAGGGATGACGGTATGATACGTTTAATAGTTTTCTTCTCTCTTTTCTTTTCTGGTCTTGCAGCTGAAGAGAATGCGAACAAAAATGATATCTTGTATACCAACCTGATAGGTGCTGCAGTTATTACGACGTGGGGACTTGTGAATTGGGACTATGCAGAGAATCCACCTCACCGAGAGGATGAGAGATGGTTTCAGCGGACGACCGATTCGGGCGGGGCGGATAAGCTGGGTCACCTTTATGCGTCTTATCTTGTGGGTTCCGGACTTTCTCACCTGTATGAGAACTGGGGTTATAACAGAGACGACGCTGCACTATATGGTTCCTTGTCCTCATTCTTTTTAATGACCTATATGGAAGTCGGTGATGCATTTAGCAGCGACCTTGGCTTTTCTTACGAAGATTTTCTTATGAACACTCTCGGCAGTTTCAGCTCTTACTTGTTTTATGTCTATCCGGAACTCTCAAAAAGGGTTGATTTTCGCATAGAGTATATTCCCAGTTTTAAAAGGGATGATATCGTAACGGAGTATGAAAGGATGAAATACCTTGTCGCTTTTAAAGCGGAAGGTTTTGACTTTGTCTCAAACCCCTATTTGCGCTATACGGAACTTCACCTTGGGTATTATACTAGAAACTATCATGAGGGTTTTTCATCAGAGAGTGAACGGGTTGTCTATCTTGGCATCGGGATCAACCTCTCTAGAATTGCAAGACAAAACAGCTATGCAAAGACGGCAAGCTTTTTAAACTACTATCAGCTTCCTTACACCTATCTTCCAGTTGAAAAAGATATGAACAGGTAAGTGACAAGGCGCAGGTGTCAGTTGATGACTCCACACGTCCTGCATACTTTTCTGCTATCATTAATACATGAAAATACTTTTTTTGGAAGATGACCCTGTCATCTCTGACATCGTGCTTGATTTTTTAAGTGAGAGTTATGAGGTGCAACACTGTTATGATTCGGCAACAGCACTTCGTCTTGCAGAGGATGAAGCGTTCTCTTTATACATCTTCGACATCAACGTACCCGGGATCTCAGGTCTTGAGCTGTTGAAAAGTCTGCGCGAGTTCAATGATACGACTCCGGCTATCTTTATCACTGCCTATCAGGGGGTAGAATATCTGCGGGAGGGATTCAAAGCGGGTGCCAATGATTTTATCCGAAAACCTTTTGAACTCGAGGAGCTTGAAGCGCGCATAGAGAATATCAAACGCCAGTTCAGCATCGATGAAGAGGTCAGCATAGGAAATGATATCTATTTTAACAGTATGACACATCAGATCCGTCATAGGGATGAGGTGACTCCCATAAGCTCGAAAGAGTCAAAGATACTGCAGTACCTGATTGCCAACAGAAACCGGGTCGTTTCAGCAGATGAGATTTTACAAAACCTATGGAGTTTCGATGATATGCCCAGCCATGATACAATCAGGACCTATATTAAAAAACTGCGCCACCTATTAGGAAAAGAGCATATTGTCAATATCAGAGGAGAAGGGTACCGTTTTGAATAGTCTGGAGAAAAGGTCGTTCTATTCTTTTTTGGCACTATACAGTATCTCTTCATTTGTCTTTATCACCCTAAGCGGATATTGGTACTACAGTGCACAAAAAAGTATGTTTGAAAGTAATCATCATTACAAACTTCAGCATATTGCTGATACGGTCTCCGAAGCAATTATTCATGCGCATATGGAGGGGAAAGAGCTTGAGCTTCCTAAGGTTGATGACGATGTGGATGTCGCGTTGATAGATGTAGATGAGAAAGTGAGCCACGGGGCAATTATGGGGAAACGATTTCCCGTCAAAGCCGATTTTTTTGAAGATGGAGAGTATGCTGTTTTTGTCTCTGACTCACCGCAACAACATCTCAATATCAAGTTTGTCGTCATTCAGTCCAAGGCACTGTTTGAAGAAGTAGAAGCATTAAGGCAGACAGTACTTGGAGTCGTATCATTGGTGATTATGATTATGATTGCTCTGGCGTGGATGCTTTCAAAGCTTTTTATGCGCCCTTTGCATCAAAAGATCGAGCAGATAGAGGGTTTTGTACATGATACGGCACATGAGCTTAATACACCGATTACGGCCTTGAGCATGAGTGTCTCGCGTGCATTGAAAAAGCAAAGCTATGATGAGAAGATATTAAGGAATATCTCTATCAGTACCAAACAGCTTTTTGATATCTATTCGGCCTTGTCTTATATCTCTTTTGAATCCCAGCATAAACCATCTGATCCTGTTAATGTGAGCCTTGTCCTGAAAAAAAGTGTTGCTTATTACAAGGAGCTGAGTGAAAGTAAAAAGGTCACCATCAATCTTGAGGTCGAACCTTTCATTTTTGCCATTGATGAGGCAAAGCTGAATATGCTTTTTGGAAATCTTATCAGCAACGCCATAAAATATTCCATGCCAAACTCGAAGATCGATATCCATCTCAAAGAGGGTCTTTTTTCGATATGTGACGAGGGGATAGGTATAGAGGAAGAGAAGTTGATGCAGATCTTTGAGCGGTATAACCGACAGACTGAATATGCTGGAGGGTTTGGAATAGGTCTTAGTATTGTAAAAAAGGTCTCCCAGGAGTATGGAATCGGAATCGAAGTCAGATCTGAAAAAGGAAAAGGAACCTGCTTTAGGCTGCAGTTTTAAAAGATGAACAAAGATAGACGTGCCAACGCCTAAGCTATTTTTAGTATAACTGGATGTAAAATTTCTATATATTGCGATTTTAGGAGTTGCTTTTGGCCAAGTTATTGACTATCACACATGCTGCATTTAAAGAAGAGATGGATGCGCATTTCAGTGAAGACCAGGCAATAACCAGTCTGGATGTCTTTGATGCATTTGTTGCTGCTTTGGAAAAAGACACGAATGTACTTGACAGTAAGGCTTTAAAAGCACTGGTATTTAATCAGTTCAAGTCATACGGCGACTTTGATAAGATTATGAATGAAGTCGCGCAGAGACTTACAGAGATCAATGAGAGTACCGGGGATGCGATCAAGGCGATTGATAACAAAGATACAGGTGCACTAACAGAGGCCTATTCCAAGCTGAAAGTTTATCAAAAGAGAATTGATGAGTTAGAGCAGGATATGTATACTGACGATGTCACAGGTGTTTATAATCGCAAGTATCTGTTAAACCAGGAGTTGGCTAAAGATGAGACGTTTAAAGCTGAGGGTCATCTTATGCGTATTACGATCAATAACTTCTTATCAATTAACAAAGAACACGGACATGAGTCGGGTGATGCCGTTTTGAAGTTTGTTGCTATTTCATTGGAAAAACGCTTGAAATCTATAGGTATCCATCTAATCCGTTCCGAAGGTATCCGGTTTATTGCATTGGTAAAACCGATTGTGTCAAAGAAGGCGGAAAAAGTCTTTGAGGAGACGGTGAACAAGATACTTAAGCAGAAGTTTAAAACACATGCGGGGAAAATATTAAACATAGAGGTGCAGTTCGCACAGCATGCATTTAACAAGGGAGAAAACTTTCATACGGTTTATGATAACTTGGAGTAGTCTAGATAGGGGCTTTTGAGAAAGCAGGCCCGATGAGGGGCATGCCTGTTGGATTATTTAAAGTATTTCTCTAGATCTTTGATAACACCACCTGGTGTTGTCATGATCGATGCGAATCCCATAAGATCAAGCAGTGGATAAGAGATAGCGATATAGTAGTCAGCTCTCATCGCTGTCGCGATCGCTGTTCCTGTCTCTTTTCCGTCTTCAGTTTTATTCTCGATCAGTACCATCCATGGAAGAAGACCTGCATTTTGAATACCGATCTTATCCGGGAACTTCATCGTACGTCTGTTCAGGTTCACACCGTAAAGTGTTCTGCCCTCAGAAATCTCAAGTTTAAAGACAAGGTTTTTCTTCGCTTTTTTCTCAAGTTTTGCCTGCAGTTCAGCTGCTGTACCCTCTTTGATCTCGATCGTATCCTGGTAGTAAGGACGAGAGACCATGAACTGGTAGTTTGCAAGACCGTCAAATTCCCATTTGTCTACCGAAGGTGTTAGCTCAGGAAAGGCTTTATGAAGTGCTTCCAAAAGAGGCATCTCATCATTTAGTTTGTAATCTTTCTGCAAGAAAGCACGTGTGAAATAACGAGGGTTCGTAATACGTACCGCTTTACCTTCAGTATTAACTAGAGCACGCATAGCACCTGCTAGGAAACCACGACCCGGCTTGTCCGCAAGCGTTTTAAGGTGAGGGTGAGTGAATACAACGACATCCAGCTTGGCTTTTGTTACTTTTGAAACTGATAAGATCTCGAAACCTTGAGCTGTAAGAGCATCCTGAACTTCTTGTGTGCTCGCCAATGGAGCATCGAAGTAAGTACTGACCTCTTTTGGACCAGTGTATCCAGCTACGACTTCTTTAGATGAACAACCACTAAAGATAAACGTAGAAATCGCAATAGCAAGTAGCAATATATTACGCATGTTTTTCCTTTTTGAAATTATTGGGAATTATTATGCTCTTTTAATGTTAAAGAATGGTTTAATTCAGCATATGCTGAAACAAAGTGGGCAGGGAGGTAACTATATCAATATATCTTGATATATTATATCTATTATGATATTATGCCAAAAACAATTTAGGAGACAGGATGAAACGCCTACACATTCATATTGCAGTAAAAAACCTGGAAGAGAGTAAAAAGTTTTATACGGCTTTGTTCGGTATGGAGCCGACAAAAGAGAAAGAGGATTATGTCCAATGGCTTGTCGATGACCCTGCAGTCAATATGGCGATCTCATCTGGCCGTGATAAGGTGGGCTTGAATCATCTGGGGCTTCAAGTCGACAGTGATGAGGCACTTGCCGAAGTCGAGGAAAGACTTCTAAAAGCGAAGATCGGCGGAGAGAAACAGGAAGAGGCACAGTGTTGTTATGCCAGTTCAAAGAAATACTGGGTCCAAGACCCGCAGGAAGTCATCTGGGAAAACTATCATACAATGGAGCAGATAGAGTATTTTGGCGGTGATGAATTCACTGGCGGAACGGGATGTTGTACACCGACTTTTTCAAATAACGGAAAGTGGTCAGTAGGCGGATCGTGCTAGATGGATAACTTTTTACAGACCGTCTCTGCCCTTAATGATGAGACGCGTGTGTTGATCATCCGTTTTTTGGATGAGCATGGCCCTTTATGTGTCTGTGACCTACAGGGTTCACTCGGGATGATACAGTCCCGGCTTTCGCGTCATCTTAAGATATTAAAAGAGGGAGGATTCCTTCGTGTTGAGCGCAAGGGGACCTGGGCCTATTATCAGATTCGTTCGCCTTTAGACAGGTTCCGAAGTGAAGCAATCGAAGAGATACGTCATCTTCAAATAGCATTACCCCCATTGAAAGAGAGTTGTAAAACATGAAAAAAGTATTGATCTTATGTACGGGAAATTCCTGCCGTTCAATTATCGCAGAAGCACTTATCAATGCCAAGTTGGATCGATGTGTTGAAGCCTATAGTTCAGGAGTCAGGGCAAGCGGAAGGGTTAACCCTCATGCCAAAGAGCTTTTACAGGAGCATGATATGTGGCGGGATGAGTATCACTCGAAGACCATCGATAAGGTCATTGATCAGGAGTTCGATCTGGTTGTAACGGTATGTGATCATGCGAAAGAGACCTGCCCGGTCTTTCCCAAAGCTGTTAAGACGATCCATGTCGGTTTTGAAGATCCTGATGGAAAGGGTGAAGAAGCCTTTGTGAAGACGATGTTTGAAATAGAGACGGAACTTCTTCCTATCGTTGAGAAGGAGCTGTGTCAATGATCATTGCTGCTTCACTTTTTTTCATTACATTGGTTTTTGTCATCTGGCAGCCAAAAGGGCTTCAGATCGGAACAACGGCTGTCATCGGTGCTGTAGCTGCATTGCTTATCGGTGTGGTCTCACTTGAGGATGTCTGGACTGTAACAGGTATTGTCTGGGATGCTACACTGGCCTTCATAGGTATTATTCTCCTCTCTTTGGTACTGGATGAGATCGGGTTCTTTGAATGGGCCGCCTTGAAGATGGCACGCCTGAGCAAGGGAAATGGAAACCTGATGTTTGTCTATGTCCTTTTGTTGGGTGCATTGGTCGCTGCATTTTTTGCTAACGACGGGGCCGCCTTGATATTGACACCTATCTTATTGGCTAAGATGAAGCATTTGAAGATGGATCCGGTAGCTGTCTTTGCCTTTTTGATGGCAGGTGGGTTTATCGGTGATTCGGCCTCCAACCCTCTCGTCATTTCAAATCTTACGAACATTGTAACGGCGGGTTATTTTGATATTGGATTTTGGGAATATGCCAAAAATATGTTCCTTCCAAACCTTATAAGTATTATTGCCTCGATTGTCGTCTTGTGGGTCTTTTTTAGAAAGGATATACCAGGACATATCAATGTAGAAGAGCTGGCAAGTCCTGAATCGGTCATCAAGAACAAGACGATGTTCAATCTCTCATGGTATTTTCTAGCACTCTTGATGGTGGGTTATTTCATAGGGGACTATTATCATCTTCCTGTCTCACTGTTTGCACTCGGTGGCGCGTTGATCTTTTTGGGTATCGCTACCTATTTCAAAGCGACAAAACCGATTATGACAATCAAGACAGCCCCCTGGCAGGTCGTATGGTTTAGTATTGGGCTCTATGTTGTCGTCTATGGACTCAAAAATGCCGGTCTGACATCATACCTAGCAGTGCTGATCGATGCGATGAGCGGAGCAGGTCATGAAGTGGCTGTGATCGGAACGGGCTTTTTGGCAGCGCTTTTGAGTTCTGTGATGAACAATATGCCAACCATTATGATCATGGATATCGCCATAGAGCAGACAGGTCATACGGCTTTGGCATATGCCAATATTCTAGGCTCTAATCTGGGGCCAAAGATGACACCGATCGGTTCATTGGCAACGCTTTTATGGTTGCATGTATTGGCCCGAAAAGGTGTAGAGATCACATGGATGCAATACATGAAGGTCGGTCTGATCATCACACCCCCTGTCCTGTTGAGTGCATTAGTAGGACTTATATAAGTCCTGCAAATGTTATTTATAACGATTTTTTAACAATGAAACGATTATAATGGTGTAACAACAATAAAGGAATATAATATGAGTGATAAAATTCAACGACTAATGATGGGTGCATTTTTGCTAGTAATACTATATGTAGTCAATATCGGTGAGACGATGGTTGCTACGTACCTGCTAGCTTTCATGATCGTTATGGTCTTTACATGGGCTATTTTTGATTTCTGTCCATCGCTTTGGATGCTGAAGAAGTACTTTAAAGAAGACAGTAAAGAGTGTTCAAACTAATAAACTCTTGACCCACTTCCAAAGGTCTCCTCGTGAGATCTTGTCTTTCCACCTATTGCCTTCATTTCATTCAATCGATATCTATTATCTTCAAGACTACATACTATAGTAATATTTTATGTCTAAATTTTTATATGAATTACATATGAGCTACATATACATTACATACAAATTACAAAATGAACTATTTTATGTAACCATTACGTAATCTTTGGATTTTATAATTCCGCCAATTTAAAGAGGAGTATCCAAATAATGAAAAAAGTTATATTATCAATAGTTGCACTGGCTGCGCTATCGACAGTAGCAATGGCCGTGGACAT
>JBFEWG010000164.1:0-3656 GCA_041546465.1 Sulfurimonadaceae bacterium | reverse complement strand
CGTTCTTGTATACGCATCTGTTTGATATCAGTATGAAGCTTTTTGATCATGACCTGACGCTCACTCGGTGCAGCGTTCTTTATCGCATCTAACTGCGCATCGATATCGTCATTGGCTCCTATTTGTGAGAATGTTCCTAAGATGGAAGCGACAGCCAAGCTGGTTGTGAATGGATTCATTTTGGGTACCTTTTACTTCTGTTATGATTTTCTATGAGTAGTATGCCACGAAAGTGTTAGTGAAATGTTAGCAAAGTAAACAGATAGAGAGCTAGAGATATTTGAGTTCAAGTGTGAATGTCGAACCGATGTTTAGTTCTGAATCGACATGAATAGGAATATGCATCGTATCACAGAGCTTTTTAACGATGTGCAGTCCTATACCAAGGCCACGGTCATGCTCTTTATAAAAGCGTTGAAAGATTTTTTTTGGGTTCTTGATACCTTTACCTGTGTCTTTGATTATCAATCTTTTATCAGTGGCACTCAGTATGATCTCAATACTCCCGTTACGGGTGTTGTATTTTGCGGCATTAGAGATGAGGTTGTCAAGAATACGTGTGATTGCATCCATATTGGCGTGTATTTTCATCGGCTCGAGGTGATGGATAAAACGAAGTTTCGGATAGGCGGCAGCAAAAAACTCTGAACGTCGTTCGATCAGTTCTTTGAGGTCTATACTGTCATTTCTCAAGGGACTTTCATCGATATAACTGCGAAGATTGTTCTGAAGGTTCAGTATGGTTTGGACAGCCTGTTCTATCCTCGTGATCTTTTTGTTCTCAGGTAACTCATTATGCAAAAGAGAACTGTTTAGACGCAAGGTAGAGATGGGAGTATTGAAATCATGAAGGATGTCCTTGATAAACTCATCACTCAACAAGAGAGCTTGTCGAAGAGGTCGCAGTGCAAACCAGGAAAAGACAACAGAGATAAGGGCCAAGGCAAGTAAGATCCAAAGATATTTATAGATGTATCTGCTTTGAATAGTCTGTATCTCTTTTTGATAAGCCTCCATAGGATAGAGCAGTTTCATGACATATTCTGTTGTGTTGGGAATACTGAAAAGTGCAAACACTCCGGTTTCATCTTTATAGAACTGATAGAGTTTGTTTTGATCCTCTGTGACGAAATCAAAGGTGAACTGATCACATTGTAGGTCAAAATTGCACAGGCGCATCTGTGTATAGAGTTTGCCATCTAAGGATTGGACGTTAGCGGTATAGTTTGAGTAGATGATTACACTCATCAAAAGTGTCAATGAACTGAAAAAAAGAAGAAAGCTTTTGATAAAGGATTCAATCTCTACCTGTTTCAAGGACATAGCCTACACCTCTTACGTTTTCAATAGGCAGTCCGGTAGTCTGTTTGAGTTTGTTGATGGCAACACGAAGCGCTGTAGAAGAAGGGCTTTCCAGACAATCCAGAAGTACTGCTTTATCGACGACGTCCCCTTGGTTATGGTAGAACTGTTTAAAGAGTTCTTGCTGTACATCACCCAGAGAGATCCGTATGTTTGCTTTTTTAAACTCGTTTTTTTGTTCATTGTAACTAAAGTCACCATAGACAAAAAGTGTATCCGGTTTGGAAAGCTTTGCTTTGACACGGATGAGCAGTTCTTCAGGGAAAAAAGGCTTCTTTAGGTAGTCTTGTGCACCCAGCTCAAACCCTTTTGAAATATGCTCGACATCGACCATGGCGCTGATAAAGATTGTCGGTGTTTTGTCAGAAGCATCTCGTAGTCCTTCAAGCAGTTTAAATCCGTCTATTTCAGGAACATTGATATCAAAGACGTAGAGATCGTAACGATTTTCATAGCTGAGATCAGCTGCTTCATCACCAGTCGTTGCCAGATCTACGTTGTAACCGTTCTCTTCAAGCAATTCTTGTAGCGTCTCAGCTAAGGGGAGGTCATCTTCTAAAAGAAGGATCTTATTTGACATTATAGTGTCTCCATCGATGATGGGGTGAGAATGATCTCCAAAAGAAAGCATGCTCCTCTGGTATTATTGCTCACAGAGAGTGTCCCACCGAGTTTTTGAGCGATCTGCATACTCATATATAGACCTATGCCCGTGCCTTTTCCTTCTTCTTTGGTAGTGACTTCGGGCTTGAAGATATCATCGATGACATTATCAGGGATACCACCGGCATTATCTTCTATTTCGAGGTTTATGTGGTTGTCTTCTTTGTAGAAATTGATATAGATATCACGTTGAGAGACATTACGTTCATTAAACGCGTCTTTTGCATTGTTCAGGATATTCAAGATAAGGTGCTTGAACTCATTTTCAATCCCATAGATGAGCAGTTCATTTTTACTTTGAATATGGATATTGATATTGTTTTTCATAAACTCATCATTGATAAGCAGGAGCACGGATTGTAGACAGCGTTTGATACCAAAACTCTTTGCTTTTTTTGTCGGCCTGAAAAAGCTTCTGAACTCTTGCAGTGTGTTGACCATATGTTCGATCTGAGTATGGGTGTCCTCTGTCATCTCATCGATGTACGCCTGTGTGACGTCACCTCTTTTAAAATCATCCCTTAGCATGTCACTCATCAAAGAGAGGGCGTTAAGTGGTTGTTTCCATTGATGGGCAACGGCATCCATCATCTCACCCATCGCTGCCATCTTGGCTTGCTGCTCAAGTTTTCTTTGGCTGTCTTCACGAAGTTCAACCTCTTCCTTGATACGTTGTTCAAGTGTCTGGTTTATCTCATCGAGTTCGTCTTTAAGCTTATTGGCTTGAATGACACTTTTTTCCAGGTCGCGTTGACGTTTGTCATAACGTTGCAAAAAGACGTCAAGCAGGATATCAAGATCAGCTCTGTGAGGAGAATGCGCGCTTTTCTTTACCGCATCAAGTAGTTCAGCGGTATTAAGATTGGCATACTCACCCTCGGGATTCTTGCGCCGTTTTATTGTTGGTTCTGGTTTTACAAAAGGATTCGTCAACATTATAAGTAATTATAACAAAACTTATATAAATCAATAAATAATAAGGAAGTCTTATTGGGAGGGAATGAAAGGATAGCGGGGAGACCCCGCTTAGATTAACACTGGTAAGTTGTTTTAAACTCGTAAGCAGTTGGACGACCTTCATCTGGCCATACATCACGCTCAAATTTGTAGTGTTGGTAAGTCTGAATAAACTCTTCAGTAAATACAGGCTTAAGGAAATCGTGATCAGCAATAAGACCTTCAAGTGCTTCACGTAGTGTGTGTGGCATTTGAACGATACCTTTTTCGCGAATCTCATCAAGAGTCAATTCAAAAAGGTCGATATCCATTGGACCGACAGGCATTGTTTTGTTCTGGATACCATCAAGACCAGCCATCATCATAACTGCGAATGCAAGGTAAGGACATGCAGTTGAATCCGGGAAACGCATCTCGATACGTGTTGCTTTTTCACCAGCACCCCAAGGGATACGACAAGCAGCTGAACGGTTTTGAGAAGAGTAAGTAAGGATACTTGGTGCTTCAAAACCTGGGATAAGACGCTTGTATGAGTTAGTCGAAGCATTCGTGAACGCTGCAACAGCTGCAGCATGTTTGAAAATACCACCAGCATAGTGAAGAGCCATCTCAGAAAGATTACCATATTCACCCTCTTTGTAGAAAAGGTTTTTACCGTCTTTCCATAGAGATTG
>JBFEWG010000031.1:0-17157 GCA_041546465.1 Sulfurimonadaceae bacterium | reverse complement strand
TACGATCATGAAAGCACCGGCAGTACGTCTTGCCAAAAAGATGAAGACACCTTCTGGTGATAATATTACCGTTTATGACCTTCGTTTTTATGAGCCGAATAAAGACCTTATGAGTGCAGAAGGTATCCATACGTTGGAACACCTCTTTGCAGGGTTTATCCGTCAACACCTGAACTCGGACAAGACAGAGATCATCGATGTTTCTCCGATGGGATGTAGAACAGGATTTTATATGAGTACGATCGGAACGCCAAGTGAGGAAGAGGTGGCAAAAGCTTGGAAAGAGTCGATGGAAGATGTCAAAAAGGTACAGAAGCAGTCTGATATTCCAGAACTTAATGTCTATCAATGCGGTACCTATAAGATGCACTCGCTTGATGATGCGAAGAAGATCGCTGATGATATGCTCTCGCATGACATCGGTGTTATGGATAATGATGCTATTCAACTTGATCTGAGCAAGGTTGATCAGGACTGATGCTCATTTTGGTACCAAGAGATGAGAGGCCTTAATGGGTTTTGAGTCCCCTTCGCATAAAGCTGTACAGAGCGATGACGGTACCTTTACAGCCTACAGTACAGAATTTGACGAGCATTATCACTCGACCAAAGACGGTGCACTTCAGGAGTCTCTTTCAAAGCATGTCAACCCTGCTTTGGCACATACACATGATAAAGATGAAATCACGATTTTGGATATCTGTTTCGGCCTGGGGTTTAATACGCTTGCTACCCTGTATACACTTAAAGGCAGTGGGAAAAAAGTCACTGTCTATTCGCCAGAGTTCGACAAAGAACTCATTAGCTCATTAAAAGATTTTCATTATCCCGAAGAGTTTGCTGCGTTTCAAGAGATCATTACTGCATTAAGTGAAACGGGAGCCTACCATTCAGAAGAGGTAAATATTACTATTTACCTTGGTGATGCGAGATTGTTCGTGCGAGAAACAGAAATCAAGTTTGACATTGTCTATCAAGATGCATTCAGCCCTGGCAGTAACCCGCTGTTATGGACACATGAATATTTCAAAGATATCGCTGCATTGATGAAAGATGATGCTATATTGACGACATACTCTATCGCTCTGCCGACACGTATCGCCCTGTATGAAAACGGATTGAAGGTATATCTGCAAAAAAGTGAAGGCGTCCGAGCATCGACTTTGGCATCAAAATCCTTGCTGAACCACTATGAGAAAGTGGATGTCGAGCATAAGATGACATGTAATCCCGGTGTCAGAGCCTTAAGGGATAGTAATATAGGTAAATTTTATTAATCTTTGGAAAAGTTATGTATAATAAGTAAAAGTACAAGGTTGAAAGATGCTTAGAACGATTCTTCTTTTAATGGCTTCTGCTATGTTTGTCTTAGCGGAAGAAAACCTGTTTGAGCCTTTACCAACGATAATAAAATCTGATACTGAAAAAGTAGCTTTAGGTCGTTTGTTGTTTCATGATCCAATACTTTCAAAAGACAGTAGTATCTCATGTGCTACGTGTCATCCTTTGATCAATTATGGAGTGGATGGGCTTGAAAAATCTTTTGGCGTCAATGGAGCGATAGGAAAGCGTAATACACCGACAGTATGGAATGCTCGGTATAACTTTTCTCAGTTTTGGGACGGGCGGGCTAAAGATTTGAAAGAACAGGCCCTGGTACCTATAACCACTTCCTTTGAGATGAATGAGACATTGGATGGGGTGGTTAAAAAACTTTCTAACGATAAAAACTATACAAAATATTTTCAGCGTGTTTATGATGATGGTGTGACCGCAGCTAATATTGCTGATGCAATTGCTGCGTTTGAGATGACATTGGTCACGCCAGATTCAAAGTTTGACTTATTTCTCAAGGGCGACAAGAGTGCCTTGACGCCTCAAGAGCAGGAGGGCCTGAGCCTGTTTAAATCAAAAGGCTGTGTGGCATGCCACAATGGTATCAATATTGGAGGGACACTGTATCAGAAGATCGGTGTTTTTGGTGATATCCCAAGCGGTTCGGATGATCTTGGACGTTACCATATAACAAAGAAAGCTTTTGATAAGCAGTATTTTAAGGTACCAAGCCTGCGTAATGTAGAAAAAACAGCACCTTATTTCCACGATGGAAGTGCAGCGACACTTAGAGAAGCTGTTGAGACAATGGTGGATGTTCAGCTGGGGCGTATGTTAGAAGAAAAGGAGATTGAAAAAATAGTGTTGTTCTTGAAAACGCTCACGGGTAAAGTCCATGAATAAAATCCAGAAAAGAGGATGTAAAAAGAGTGGTGTCAATAAACTTCTTATCCTTCTTTTATTTCTTTTTGGCATAGAGGTTTTTTACATCATCAACAGCAGAACTACAATCAGCAGAGAGTATGAACTTTTAGATAACTTGAAGTCCTTGAAGATTCTCAACCAAAAGATCGACGGACTCTTTAATAAAAACATTGATCATCAAAGTTTTGATGCTATTGCAGAAGATACCCGGGAGTTTAAAACGGTTCTGCTGATGCTTAAAGAACACGCTTTCTTTGATAAGGAGAAGGGGCATAAAAGTTTTCATGGGCTATACAACAAACTGCACAGTGATTTTGAATTGTCTGAAGGGTACATCGAACGATATAAATCATGGAACGGGTTGACAATAAATTCGACCCGTGTCCTTTTTGATATGCATGGCTATATAAAGAAGTTGATAAGAAAGAGAGGAACAAGTGAAAAAGAGCATTTTTCGGAAGAACTCTTAGATGAAATCATCTTCATGGTCGCCCTTATCAATTTTGACCGTCTTTCCGAAAGTGAAACGCTGATGAAAAAGGTTGAGCTGTTCAAACGCGAATTTCAAAACGACAAGCGTTTGCTTAAATCTGTAAATATCATGTATAAGCATATCCATGTCTTGTTGGAAGGTCAGGCATTGATGCAGGTACTAAAACAGGAACACAGTGATTTATTGATAGGTGATACCATCGATAAGATGTATAAGCTTTTACTTGATGACTTTGTATCTAAAGACAGGGATAATCTGTTTAATTTTTATTTGATGAATGCCGTCGTGTTGTTCTTATTGATAATTCTGTTTTTCATCAGCAATAAAGAGTCTCAGCTACATGAAAAAGTCTGCCTGCTTAATAATGACCTTGAAGACAAGCTTATCGAACTTGAAGATGTCAACGGTGAGATGAAAAAACTGATCGAGAAATTTGACAGGCATGTTATCGCATCTGAGACAGACGAAAAAGGTATCATCACGTA
The DNA here is from genome assembly GCA_041546465.1 of Sulfurimonadaceae bacterium. Lineage (GTDB taxonomy): Bacteria > Campylobacterota > Campylobacteria > Campylobacterales > Sulfurimonadaceae. Next base: position 13,920 of record JBFEWG010000031.1, on the reverse strand, counting down.
TGCCAGTACAGCGTTTTGTGAAGTCTCGGGTTACTCACTAGAAGAGCTTTTGGGACAACCTCATAATATAGTGCGTCATTCAGATGTCTCAAAGGACATTTATAAAGAGATGTGGAGTACGATCAAGTCAGGTAAAGAGTGGACAGGAGAGATCAAAAACCGCAAAAAAGATGGCAGTGATTATTGGGTAGAGGTGTTTGTATCACCTGAGTTGGATAAGAACGGTAACATTACCGGATACAGTGCGATACGTCATCTGATAAGCTCAAAGAAAGATCTGGAAGAACTCAGTCATTCACTTGAGCAACAAGTCTATGAACGTACTCATGATCTTGAAGTCATGATGGAAAAAGTAAAAAAACTTTCTATTACGGATGAACTGACAGGGCTTTATAACCGACGCTATTATGCACAGATTATTGACAATGAGATCAAGCGTGCAGAGCGAAATAAAGTATGTTTTGGATACTTTATCCTTGACATTGATAACTTCAAACGTTTTAATGATAATTATGGTCATCAGCGAGGAGATCAAGTCCTGATGCAAGTGGCAAATAGATTTACTTCGGTACTTGAACGACCTGATGATTTTGTATTCCGTATGGGAGGTGAAGAGTTCCTTATCATATTCACTGGCGAGACTAAGACAAAGGTCGTAGACTTCGCCCAAAAGGTCATAGAATCAATTGCTATGCTGAATATAGAGCATGCTTACAATGATGGTTATCATGTCGTAACAGTCTCAGGAGGCCTGGTCGTTCACGAACCTGAAGACGAGTCCATGAGCGCTGATGAAATGTATAAGCTATCTGACGAACTGCTTTATGCAGCGAAAGAAGCAGGACGAAACTGTTTGAAGTCCTAAGACAAACCAGCTCTTAATCCTTGGCTTTCTTTTCTACGTTCATCAACCATGAAAAGAGTTCAGCGACCGCTTTATACAGACGTGGCGGGATCTCCTCATGGATGTCAAGGTTAAGAAGTGAATCGACCAGTGCCTTGTTCTGGAAGACGGAGATATCATGTTCCTGAGCAAGCCGGATGATTTTCTGGGCGATTTCACCCTGTCCTTTGGCTAACAGTTCAGGTGCGATATTTTTGTTTTGGTCGTATTTTAAGGCAGCGGCTTTGTGTGAACGTGACGGATGCTTCATGACTTAGTAGAGGGCACTGATCTTGTCAATCTCATTCCAGGAGAGAGACTGTTTCTTTTCAGGGTTAAAGAGATGGAAAACATATCGGGCAAACATATCCGTCTCGATATTGACTTTATAACCAAGCGTGTATATACCAAAGAGACTCTCTTTGAGAGTATGGGGGATGATGGTCAGTCTAAATCCATTTTCAGTGACATCATTGATCGTCAGACTGACACCGTCAACAGTGATCGATCCCTTGGGTACCAAAAAGCGTCTGTACTCTTCAGCAATAGAGATATAAAAATCCGTTGAGTTTCCGTTGTTTTGTATCCTTGTTATCTCACCGATACAGTCGACATGTCCCTGGACGATGTGCCCTTCAAAGCGATCACCCATCTGCATAGCAGGTTCCATATGGACTTTGCCACTAAGGTTTTCTGTGGCGATATAGGCCTGGGTCTCTGGAGAGAGTTCGACGGAAAACCCGTTGGGCAGTAGTTGGATAACGGTTAAACATGCTCCGTTGATAGCGATAGAATCTCCGATCTTCGGACGGTAGTGTGATTGGAGGCTGAGCTGGTTGTTCTTGTAGCTCTGGACGGTTGCCATCTCTCGGATTAGACCTGTAAACATACTTTATCCTAGGTGTTTTTTGACAAGTTTATCATAACTGCTTTTTAGGGTAGCAAAGGCGTCTTCAATACTTGGGGCTTGGTTGGCCGTATACATCATAAGTGCTGCGTTGAGTCTGGCATAGCCCAAGATCTCTTCGGTAGGGTTCTCAAGTTGTTGGACCATCTCATGCAAGGTCAGCTCATTTTTTGCTTCATAGCTCTTTAATCCGTATTCTGCCGGATCGATAGGCAAAGAGTAGGAGTGTCCTCCTTCGACGATAAGGATCTTTGTCTTTTTAAGGACTTCCGGTGTACCCTCACTTCCACGTACGATTATCAGGCGTTTGTATTGCTGGCCATAAAGTTCCTTGTAAAGATCAAAATAGGGAAGGTGGTGCATACCGATAAGGGCAAAGTCACTATCCGCTACATTATGAAGCTTTTCAATGGTATTGAAGGCCGTACGCAGCCCTAATGCACGTCGCAAGTCCGTAAGCTTGGAGAGCTCGGGAAAGAAGTTGGCTCTGTCAAAGAAATGGACATTTGAGCTGAACTTCGTACTTTCGAAAAAGTCTTTAGGGTTGAACCCAAGTTTGCTCGGCTGTGCTCGATCCCCATGTACGACAACAGGAATTTTGGGTACAAGATGTGCAGCCAATAACATAATGGGAAGGGATTTGATCTTTCCATCAAGCGGATAACCGATTTCAAGGCTTTTTTTGATCGGTGTCTGTTGGATACGCTCATTCATCGCATCAATGGCACCGAGAAGCTCATCTTTATCTTCACCTTGTACACGCCATCCCAACAGAAAGGCTGCGGTCTGTTCAGGTAAGGCCATACCGTCTAGAATCATTCCCATCGCTTCATGCATCTCTTCTCGTGTGAGATGGCGGTTCCCCTTTGGTCCTGTCCCGACAGCTTTCAGAAAGTTATGAAAACGCATTAGAAGACGATCTTTCCGTCACTTTGGAGTTTGGCAATGATGTTTTTCGCCTTTTCATGCCCTCCATAGGCTGCCTTACGGCACCATTCCAGGGCTCTGTCCTGATCAGCTTCACACCCGTGACCCTGATCAAACATCTGACCAAGGTTATATTGAGCTGTTGGAAGGTTGGCTTCGGCAGCTTTTGTAAAAAGATAGAATGCTTTTTTATAATCCATCTCAACACCGTGCCCCTCTTTATATAAAACACCAAGGTTGTTATAGGCTTCCATATTACCGCGTTTGGCTGCTTCTTCGTACCAGAAAGCTGCCTCAGAAAAGTTTTGAATACAACCAAGACCTTTTTCCAGCATCATCGCTGCTTCGTATTGTGCTTGAGGGACTTCTTTGATGGCTGCTTCAAGAAAGTATTCATGGGCTTTGAACATATCATGCGCAAGGCCTTCTCCGTGGATTAATAAAACAGCGATATTGTACAAGGCCAATGGGTGCTTTTGTTCAGCTGCTTTTTCATACCAATGTACGGCTTGATTAATATCTTTGGCAGTACCCTGTCCATTCTGATACATATAGCCAAGACTGGCCTGTGCAGTTGCATCACCGGATTGTGCAAGTTCACTGTAGAGTTTAAAAGCGGTTTCAAAATCAGAATTATTATAGGCAGTGTGGGCTTGTTCGATCATAATGTATTAGACTCTTTATCTTAAAATTTTGTTCTCGACAGAAATATTTTCGATTATTTTTAAAATTATAGCGATTGAAGGTTATAGAATGATTTAATATCATGATTAACTTTTTGCAATGATAATTGTGATACAGGTCCCGTCTTCGATATTGGCAGCAAGCAGTTCCCCATGGTACTGTTGTTCAACGATACTTTTACTCATATACAGACCGAGTCCGTGTCCGTGTTTCTCCTGTTTTGTAGAGAAATAGGGATCGAAAATATAGTCAAGGTCATCTTGAGATATTCCGCCAGCATTATCTTTAATCTGGATATGAAGCCTGTCATCGGCTTCAATAACATCGATAAAGATGTTTGCAGTAGCAGTGTTGTGTCTTAAGAAGGCTTCCTGGGCATTCTTTAGGATATTAAGGACGACTTGATAGAGCTCACCGGTAACCATTGTCGAAAGCAGGTGTTCATCACCTTTGATAGTGATCGAGATGTTTTGCTCTTTAAACGAGTTGGAGATGATGGCAGCGGATTTGTCCAGTAAATCAGATAAAGCTATCACGCAGGTCCGATGTGTCGGTTCATACATCGCACGGAACTCATCTATGATGGCAGATAGTTCATTGGTGTATTTCTCAATACGATGGACCTGGTCGTTAAAGGTGTCAATATCGATTTCGCCTAAGGCAAGTGAGAGTTTCAGCTGGGAGGATACGGCAGAGATACGTGAAAGCGGTTGTCTCCACTGATGTGCGATCATGCTCAAAAGTTCATTCATCTGTATGTTTCTGTTTTGTATAAAGAGCTTCTCCTGCTGTTCTTTCTGTTTGGCTATGGCTTGTGCGACACGCTCTTCAAGCTCTTCATTGAGAATGGCAAGTTCATTGATTTGTGCATACTGAGCGATTGCGGTACGTATTGAGATAAAAAGTTTTTCAATCGTCAAATCTGTCTTGGATTTGTAGTCGTTGATATCGTAGTTATCTATTATCTCACGTTCGGGTACATCGCCGGGTTGACCGGTACGGATGATGATACGTGTAATATCATCGTTAAGCTGTTGGCGAATGAACTTGGCTACTTCCAGTCCTGCATCATTGGTCTCCATGCCAATATCGAGAAGCACGATGGCAAAGTCGGATTCACGATTGAGAATCTTAATAGCTTCCTGCGCGCTATAAGCAGACTCAAAAGAGAGAGACATACCTTTAAAGGTTAAGTCTTTAAGAGCAAATTTGGTGATAGTATGGATATCTTTGTCATCGTCGACAATGATCAATTTCCAGGTGGCAGGTTTTATCTCAGGAGTAACATCTTTTTCAGAAGCAAAGTTATAGAGTTTTGTTTCAGCCATTTTGGTCACCGTCGTTTAATTAAGAATTAATATATTGTAATATCTTGTGCATAAAATAGGAAGTGTCAAAGTGAGATTAGTTTGTTTTTTTAATATTAAAAGCCTATTCGTATCATATTATTCTCCTGCATCTTTTTAGATTATATTAAATATTTTTTCAAATTATGAAATGAGTATATAAAACAGTGTAATAAAGGTATAATTTCATTATTAAAACAATAGAAGCGTTCAATACTATTGATGTTTTTATTGAAAACTATTTTCTCAACCTTTAAAATAGGTTCAGAAAGGATCACTTTTGAACTATGATGTAATTGTCGTCGGTGGAGGGCATGCCGGGGTAGAAGCTGCCTTGTCTGCTGCACGTATGGGTCAGAAAACACTGCTAATTTCCATGCTTGCGGAAAACGTCGGTGCGACCTCATGTAACCCTGCTGTAGGAGGGCTTGCAAAAGGTCACCTGGTCAAGGAACTCGATGCTCTTGGTGGGCAGATGGGTCTTATAACAGATGAAGCGGGTATACAATTTCGTATCCTCAATGCGGCAAAAGGTCCGGCTGTACGTGGGACCCGCGCCCAAATCGATATGGACAGGTATCGTGTCATCGCACGAAATATCACTCTGAATACGCCAAATCTTGAACTCCTGCAGGAGACGGTGGACAGCTTGATCCTTGATGGGGAGAGTGTAATCGGTGTCAAAACAGAGTTTCTGAACGAGTATATGGCCTCTAAGGTCATCCTCACGACAGGGACATTTCTGCAGGGAGTTGTCCATATCGGTGAGACGACACATGAAGCAGGCCGTTTTGGAGAGTTCTCGGCAAAGAAACTGGGACTTCAGCTGCGCGAACTGGGTCTTGATGTGGGACGCCTGAAGACAGGGACATGTCCGCGTGTGGACAGCTCCAGCATAGATTTCTCGGTGATGGAAGAACAACCCGGTGATGAACTTCCGGCCCCATTCTCTTTCAGAACGGACAGAGAAACATTTAAGCGGGAGAAAAAACAGCTTCCTTGCTACATTACGTACACGAACGAGACGACACACCAGATCATCGAGTCGAACTTTCACCGCGCACCGCTTTTCTCGGGACAGATTGAAGGTGTAGGACCGCGTTACTGCCCAAGTATCGAAGACAAGATCAACCGTTTCAGGGATAAAGACCGACATCATCTCTTTATCGAACCTCAGACTTGGGAAAACACGGAGGTCTATGTCAACGGAATGAGTACATCTTTGCCACCGGATGTACAGCGTGAGATGATCCATTCCGTCAAAGGGATGGAAAACGCGCGCATTGTCCGTTATGGATATGCAATCGAATATGACTATATCAATCCAACCGACTTAAAACACTCGATGGAGACAAAAAAGATCAAAAATCTCTATCTTGCCGGACAGATCAATGGGACGACAGGTTATGAAGAAGCAGCAGCGCAGGGGCTTATGGCCGGCATCAATGCTGCTTTGGCCAATCAGGGGAAAGAACCGTTTATCTTACGACGTGATGAGGCATATATCGGAGTCATGATTGATGATTTGGTGACAAAAGGGACCAAGGAGCCGTACCGTATGTTTACCTCCCGTGCAGAGTACAGACTTCTTCTGCGTGAGGAATCGGCAGATCTGCGTCTGAGTAATTATGGACATGAACTGGGTCTGCTCAGCGATGAGGTTAAAGCCGATGTCGATCTTAAAAAAGCACAGATCGAGCAGGGTGTAAAATATCTTAATGAAAACGAGTGCACACCACATAAAGAGTTTTTGGAGTTTCTTGAATCAATCGATGAAGAGAAGATCACGGATAAGACACTGGCGATCAATATCGCCGCAAGAAAGTCCTTTACACTTGAAAAGCTCTTGAAGTTGGAGCCTCGTATTGCCGAGTTTGATGAGTATGTCCAAAATCAGATCATGATCGAAGCAAAATATGCACGCTATATTGAGAAACAGCTCAAAGACATTGAGAAGATGAAAAAACTTTTACATGTCAAAATACCTGAGAACTTTGACTTTAAAGCTGTCAAGGGATTGAGTAATGAGATGGTTGAAAAGTTTGAGACCTTCAACCCGCCGACACTTCAGGCTGCTTCACAGATCTCCGGCGTGACACCGGCAGCGATCGAGATCCTGCAGATTTACATCAAGATGGCAAAAAACAAAAAAGCTGTGTAATAAAGACTCATACCTGAGTCTTTGATATTTCTCTATTTGATCTCCCAGGTATCACCGGAGTACAGAAGATTGTTAAAATCTCCCTCACCTTTTTTGGCCTTTACCGCATCAACTTGGGCCGTTACCTGATCATCGTAGGTGACATCTTTTACTTCATAGAGGACACCATAGAGCTTAGGCATTGCTTCATCCGCATCCATAGCCACGAGTAAGGAGGCAAGCATTTGGTTTGTTCTGTCATGCACAAGACAGTCTGCTTCCGTGTACTGCTCTCCCAGCTCGACGACCTTTAAGGTGAGGTGATCGAGAACAATGCCTTTTTTACGCTCTTTACCGAATATCATTGGTTCACCGTGTGTAAGCATAACGGAGTGCTCATCTCTACTTTGTTTGTCGGTATATTCAGCGTGAGCGTCATCATTGAAGATGACGCAGTTCTGATAGACCTCGATAAAAGATGTTCCCTTGTGCTCTTCGGCTTCGAGCATGATGTCTTGTATATGTTTTGGGTCTGTGTCCAGGGTACGTGCAATAAATGTTGCACTCGCTCCAAAAGCAAGTTTTGCCGGGCTGAAGGGTCTGTCTAAAGAGCCGTAAGGTGAAGACTTGGTCACATGTCCCTGTTTGGTTGTTGGCGAGTATTGTCCTTTGGTCAAACCGTAGATTTCATTATTAAAAAGGATGATGTTCATATCGATATTTCTGCGGATAACATGGATAAGGTGATTGCCACCGATGGAGAGACTGTCGCCGTCACCGGTGATGACCCACACACTTAAGTCGGGATTGGCCGTTTTTAGACCGGAGGCAACGGCAGGGGCCCTGCCGTGAATGGTATGGTATCCGTAAGTGTTCATGTAGTAAGGAAAGCGTGAGGAACAGCCAATCCCGGAGACAAAGACGATATCTTCACGTTTTCTGCCGATCTTCGTAAGGGCTGTCTGTATCGCCGAAAGGATAGCATAATCACCGCATCCCGGGCACCATTTGACTTCCTGGTCACTGGCAAAGTCTTTTTTTGTATAGGTTGATTCTCTGTTCTCACGCATCTTACACCTCATTCAATGCATTGATAAATGCTTTTTTTAGTTCTGCGATCTTAAAAGGAAGTCCTGCTACTTTGTTGTAGGAGATGGCATCACACCCAAACTTGGCATTAATGAGATGAACCATCTGTCCCATATTAAGTTCGGGAACGATGACTTTTTTAAAGTTTTTGATGACATCCCCGATATTTTTTGGCAGGGGGTTGATATAGCGCAGATGCATTAAAGAGACTTTCTTCCCTTCTTTTTGCAGTCCCCTTACGGCCATTTCTACAGAGCCGTAGGTCCCGCCCCAGGAGATGACAAGCAGATCACCGCTTTCATCCCCTTCGACCTCCTGCAAAGGGATGTTTTCAGCGACTTTGGCGACTTTCTCTTCGCGTACAGTACACATCTTCTGGTGATTGGCGGGATCGTATGAGACATTGCCTGTCTCAAAGTCCTTCTCCAGACCGCCTATTCTGTGTTCCAGGTCTTTCATACCCGGGATGGCCCAGTCTCTTACGAGTGTCTGCGGGTCTCTTTTGATCCAGTTCCAGTTTTCCGTATCGACTTTGTCCGGATCAAGCATCTTATGTTGGATACTGGCATAATGCGTATCCACATCCGGAATCTTCCATGGTTCTGTTCCATTGGCGACATAGCCATCGCTAAGAAGGATGACCGGTGTCATGTGCTCTAACGCCAACCGGCTTGCTTCATAAGCCATATGAAAACAGTCATTGGGTCTTGACGCTGCTACGATAATAAGCGGGGAATCACCATTCCTTCCGTAGAGGGCCTGAAAAAGGTCTGATTGTTCGGTCTTTGTCGGCAGTCCGGTAGAAGGACCTCCACGCTGTACATTGACGATAACAAGAGGCATTTCATAACTGATGGCCAGACCGATCGCCTCTCCTTTGAGCGCGATTCCCGGTCCGGAAGAGGTCGTGATGGCCAGTGAACCGGCAAGTCCTGCACCAATAGCCGTACAGACACCGGCAATCTCATCTTCAGCCTGGAAGGTTTTGACACCGAACTCCTTGTATTTCGAGAGTTCATGCAGAATATCTGAAGCCGGAGTAATCGGGTAGCTTCCGAGAAATAGAGGAAGATTTGCTGCCTGGGCTGCTCTGATAAAACCCCAGGCAGTAGAGGTGTTTCCGTTTATCTGTCTGTAAGTCCCCGGTTCGATCTTAGCGCTTGAGACCTTATAGGTTGAGACTACAGTCTGGATAGTATCGGCAAAGTGTGCACCGGCTTTCATTGCAGTCTGGTTGGCTTGGAGAAGTTCAGGTTCATCCTTGAACTTATGTTCAATCCAGTTGAGTGTTGTATCCATCTCTCTATGGTAGAGGAAGTAGGTCATACCCAGTGCATAAAAGTTCTTACAGCGTTTCTTACTTTTTGTATCCAGGTCGATCTCTTTGAGTGCTTCTAGAGTCTGCGAGTCAATGGGTACTTTTATTAGCTGGTACCCGTCAAGTTCACCGGTTTCAAGAGGGTTCGTCTCATAACCGGCCTTAGCAAGTTTTTTGTCGTTGAAGGCATCGGAATTTAAAAGAATGGTTCCGCCTTTTTTAAGGTCTTTCAGGTTGACCTTGAGGGCCGCAGGGTTAAAGGCGACCAGCATATCCGCTTCATCTCCGGGCGTGAAGATCTCTCGTGATCCAAAATGAATTTGAAATCCTGATACACCCGCAATAGTACCTTGTGGTGCTCTGATTTCTGCTGGATAGTCCGGAAAGGTCGTGATATCGTTTCCCATGATTGCCGAGGTATTTGAAAACTGTGTCCCTGTCAGCTGCATACCGTCTCCTGAATCTCCTGAGAACCGTACAACGACACTTTCAAGCTCTTTTAGATTTTCCATCATGCACCTCATAGATAATGTCTATTAACAACTATAGGTTAAATAAATTTAAATTAACTGGAGAACACAAAATTACATCGTTTTTTTATTTTTACTATCAATAAAAGAGGTGACAGAAGATGATATAAGGTTGATAGTTCACTCTTTATCAAGGTATTCCAAGATAAAATTGTCATGATTTTGAAGAAATTGGAGATTTGGATAAAATTATTTGCGGAATGGTTTTCGAAAATAGTAGGCCAGTGTCAGAATTAATTGCTACAAAGATAGCGGAATTTATTCAAAATGATTTCAATTAATTCTTAATTAAATCATAATCCAGTATTATGTTTAAATTAAGTTTTGTGATAAGTGTCGACAATTGATAAGTGATTATAACTTTCACTTATGAGTTGTTGACACATCAGCGATAATAAAGTGAGATAAAATGGAAAAATCAAGCAGACGTGGTTTTATGGGCAAGGCGTTCGGTGCCGTTGCCGGTATAGGTGCCGTTGGCTCGTTGGTAGCGATGAAGCAGTCATGGGATCCGCTTCCAAGTGTAAAGGCAGCTGGGTTTACAGAGATCGATCTTTCAGTGATTGAAGAGAACAAACTTGTTGTTGAGAAGTGGCGTGGAAAGCCTATCTTTGTTTTGAAAAAGACTGCAGAGATGGTCGCAGAACAGAGTGCAGAAGATCTGGCACGGGATATTATTGTTGATGGCAGTCACTTTATGATCACAATCGGTTTATGTACACACCTTGGTTGTATTCCTGCGTACAGAGATGCAAAAAAAGATTTCCAGTGTGCATGTCACGGTGGGGAGTTTAATGCTTCGGGAATCCAGACAAAGTCTCCACCTCCATCACCACTTGTCATCCCTCCATTCAAGGTGACAGGTAAAACTGTTCTTCTTGGTGAAGAAGGGCCGGAATATCAAAAAATGAAAGCTGACGGCGTCGTCGCTTAAGAAAGGGGAATAGATGGCACATTTTGAAAAAGCAACAAGTGTTAAAGATTGGCTAAACCAGCGTTTGGCGATCGAGAAAGTTGAAAAAGTCATGGCATCCGAGTACTGGATACCAAAAAACATCAACTTTCTCTGGGCAATGGGAATGGTCCTGGCAATCACATTTGCATTACTTTTAGTTTCAGGGATTTTCCTGTTGATGTATTATCAGCCAAATGTAGAGACGGCTTTTGACAGCGTTAACTATACGATCATGCAAGAGGTCGGTTTTGGTTGGTTGTGGCGTCATGTCCATGCCGTAGCAGCTTCAGTGGTTTTTCTTATCATTTATATTCACATGTTGACAGGTATCTATTACGGTTCGTACAAGAAGGGACGTGAGATGATCTGGATCTCAGGTATGCTTCTGTTCGTGACGTTCTCTGCTGAGGCATTTTCAGGGTATATGCTTCCATGGGGTCAGATGTCTTACTGGGCAGGTATGGTTATCACGAACCTTTTCTCTGCAGGTTCTTTGGAACTGAACGGTGTCGTTGAATGGATCCGTGGTGATTATGTCCCGGGTCAGGCATTCTTGAACCGTTTCTTTATGTTGCATGTTCTTTTACTACCTTTAGCGATCATCGCTCTTATCGGTATTCATTTTGCGGCACTTCGTATTCCTCACGTTAACAACCAGGACGGAGAAGAGATCGATTTTGAAGCAGAGTCTAAAAAGTATCTTGATGGCAAGACAAAAGAGTCTAAAGTTATCCGTTTTAAAAACGACTTTCTTGCAAAAGATATGTTTGTTGTCGCAGTTTTCTTGATGTTCTTTTTCTATCTGACGTTCTGGCACTATGGCTTTGCGATGGATGCAATCAACTTTGATCCGGCAGACGGTCTTGTGACACCGGCGCATATCTATCCTGAGTGGTATTTCTTATGGTCATACGAGATCTTACGTCCATTCGGTAAGGATGTGGGTCTAATCGCTTTTGGTATCGCACAGGTTATTTTCTTCGCCCTGCCATTTATGGACAGAAGTCCGAATGTTGCTCCGGCAAACCGCCGTGGTGCATTTGCAATCTGGTTTTGGATCATGGTAGTCGATCTGATCGTACTTACGGCCATGGGTAAACTACCTCCGGAAGGTGCGTGGAATACGATTGGTAAAGTGGCTGCGTATCTATTCTTTGTATTATGGATAGTACTTCCATTTATCACTAAATCTGAAAAAAAGCTGTAAGGGACAATAGATGAAAAAAGAACTAGTAATTTTAAGCGTCGTTGTTGCCTTCTCACTTCTGACGTATTTTTTAGTCGAACCGTTTGCTCACGGGCAGATGCATAAGCATGTCGAGATTAAAGGTTTTGTCTATAACGGTGAGTCTGATATCGCCGAGGTTGACAGTAAAATCGCCAAGATCAGAGATGATATCAAAGCAGCGAAAGAAGCTGAAAAGCCGGATGCTGCCAAATTGGCTTCATTGGATGTAGAGATGAAAGCGGCTGAAGCAAGACGAGATGCAAAAAAAGCGTTCTGGGCAGATGTAGAACGTATTGCTAAACTTGAGGGTGACCCAGAAGCAGGTGAAGCTATGTATGATGCAGGTTGTACAGGTTGTCATATCGGTGGCGGTAGTGTCTCTATGGGTGGTGTTGTTCCACCTGATCTTGAGACCTCAGGGGCACTTTATGATCGTAACTACCTGATCGGTCTGATCAAAGATCCTGCCATGGCGTCAAATGTAGACCACAAGTTCTCAATTGTCCGTAGCCACCAGATGGACAGTGTCAAGTATATGGTCACTGCAGATCAGGACATAGTAAATGTTATTGCCTATCTTCAGAAAATTGCTCCAAAGCAAGAAGAGATCACACCGGCAATAGCTTTCCAGGATGCGTGTGGACGTTGTCATGATGTCCGTTACAAGAACTGGACGATTATCGGAGAGAAACCGACATTTAAAGACAAACGTCAGGAATTGGCTTTTGAGATCAACCATCTTGATGCACAAGAGGGTATCAAAGGATATATGGGAAAATTACCACCAGATCTTTCGATGTATATCCGCTCCCGTGGAGAGCATTACATCTCTGCCTTTATGGAAGACCCTCAGCAGTTACTGCTTGGAACTTCTATGCCACGTGTGGGGGTCAATGCTGAATCAGCTGAAAAAGTGATCGCTTATCTTGAAGAAGCAGGTGATCCAAAGAAAGAGGAGCGTAACCGAGTAGGTATGTATGTCATGATCTACATGATCTTCTTCATCATCGCTGCCTTCCTTTGGAAAAAACAGATCTGGAAAGATCTTCACTAATATCTGAGGTGCCTTGGCACCTCCACTTCCTAATCATCTTCTTTTAAATCAAAACCAAATAATCAAATCTCTTTCAATTGAATGTGCTTAAAACAACAATCCATATAATACTGACGATGCCTGAGAGTCCGATACTCAATCCGCTCATTGCCCCGCAAAGTTTTCCCATCTCATAAGCCTTGGCCGTTCCGACAGCATGAGAAGTCGTACCCAGGGCAACACCTTTTGCAATAGGGCTTTTGATCTTTAGGATGCTAAAGACAAGTGGGGCTATTGCTGCTCCGAAAATACCGGTTATGACAATACTGAGAACACTAAGGCCGACTATTCCCTCAAGAATATGACTTGCGGAGATTCCGATAGGAGTGGTGATAGACTTTGGCAACAGGGAGTCGATAAAAAGATCTGATAGCCCAAAAAGATGACCTAATACAAAGACGGAAATCAAAGCAGAGAGCGAACCCAAGATAGTACCGCTCAGGATGGAGAGTTTGTGTTTTATAAGTTCGTCCCTATGTTCATAAAGAGGCACAGCCAGGATGACGGTAATCGGGCCCAAAAAAACCTGGATAATATCAGCACCTTCTTTATAGGCCTCATAAGGGATATTAAGTGTTTGCAGCAGTAGTATGATCAAAATGACACTAAAGAGAAGGGGATTGATCCATGAAAGCCGTTTAAAACTTTTAAGCCACCAAAAGATATAACCGCAGGCAATGGTGAGTAGAAGTCCGAAGGCAGGGTTGAAAAGAAGTTCATGCATCCTTGACTCTTTTGACCAGGAGATCAACGATCAAAGCGATAAAGCCTAACATGAAGAGTGTAGAGAAAATCAGTGTCAGTATGATAGGTGTGAGTT
>JBFEWG010000123.1:0-5707 GCA_041546465.1 Sulfurimonadaceae bacterium | reverse complement strand
CTGCACTCGCTTCGTAGGCATGTAAGTCAATAAACATCAGCTTCTCCCACACAGTTGTGTATAAGGGCAATAGGTGCACTCTTTAAGGTCGTCTGTCTTTTCAAAGTCAATGACCTTACTCTCACGGAGCTCTTGCAGGTGCGTGTATAACAACTCCAGTTTAGACTCCAAGAGCTCTTCTTTGACGATCCTTCCGCTTTTGAGATCATAATATCCGCAAGAAGTGACTTCCCCTTCATTCTTCGCCAGAAGATAATAAAACTCCAGTTGAAAGTCCTTTGCATTCTCAAGTGTACGAGAAGTATAGGTAGGATATGAGCCACTTTTATAGTCCAGGACTTCCAGCCCCTCAAGCGTTCTGTCTATACGGTCAATATTACCGTGCAGACGAATGCCGCATACCTCTGTCGAAAGCGACTTCTCACAGGCGATCACTTCAGCTTCTTTAAAACGTTCAATCTCATTGTCAATAAAAGCATCCAGACGTTTCAGCCACATCTTTTGCAGGTACCTGTCCAGTACCGTATCTGCCGAATGCTCTTTTAAAGCGTTGGCAATGGCTTTTTGCAGTTGTGCCTTATCCTCAAAACGGCTTTGTCTCTCATACACTTCCTGCAGGGCAGCATGCAAGGCGGTTCCGATCTCATGTTCTTGGGGAAGGTCAGCTTCAATTTCATGCTCCGTCAGTCCATCTACATAACGGTGGTAAAAGCGTCGTTTGCATGATAGATAACTTTTCAGTCCGGTCGCCGAAAGGTTATGCTTACTGAAATCATAGGCCTCTTCGATCTTTTGCTCCGGCCTCTCACGCTTCACATGATGTTCGAAAAGGACTTCAGCCCATTGCGACTCATCATAGGCATTATGCGTCTCGATGCCAAGCTGTGTCAAAAAACGTGAAGGCACAGCATCTACAGATGAGACATATGATATCGCCACCTCCTTGGCTCTTAAAAAAAGATTGTTGTAATAAAGCTTCTGCAGGGCTTCCCTGTCTTGGGCACCGGGCAGCCCGGCTTTGATACGTGTAGATGAGTTTAAGAAAAGGTCTTTTTCACTCTTTCTTGGTACTGTCCCTTCATTAAAGTCGACAACAATGACCCCCTCATAAGTGACAGAACGTGTCTCAAGTACACCCATGACCGTAATCTTCCCGCCGCGCACATCATCCATGCTTCTGTTTTTCAAACGGTTGACGAACAGATGCAGGGCAGACTTGACACTGCTCTTTTGCAAAACTGGAAGCAGTTTCTCAAAATAGAAGAGTTCCTCAGTGATAATCTGCAATACTGCTTTACTCTCTTCCTTTTCCATAAAGGGCGATAATAAAGCCCTGAAGTCCACTTCATTGATCTCAGCTTTGTATTTGCCCTGCAGCTTCTCTGCTAGTTCCACACCGACACGGTTCAGTCGGCTTCGGTTTTGCACCGTCTTGTTATCAAAGTACTGTGTGACTGCTTCAAGAGCCTGGATGAAAACCGAATTTTTCAGGCTTTCTCCCATCGCAAAGTTGAAGTTTCCCTTCTGATCAAATCGCTTCAGATGTTCAGCAAAGTTCTCATTAGGCAGGACAACGACTATCTTTTCCGGTTGAATACCCTTGTCTACAAACTCTTTGACCTTCTGTTTTACAAAAGCGACCTGCAGGACTCTTTGCGAGAAGCTTTCACATGTAACAAGGGCATTGGAGCGCACAGGTGAATACCCTTCTACCTTCTTCGCACTCAGGTTTATTATCTGGTTTTTATCCGCTACTACCTCAATCCCCAATATCGCAAGCTTCTCCTGCATCTTGAGATTAAATTCATTGGCATAGAAACGCAGTCTCAATGGCACAATCCGAGCGCACTCTTGCAGTATCTTCAATTCAAAGTTTGTCAAATACCCTTCAACAATCAGTAGTATCTCTTCCTGGGATGCTATATAATCATGATTCAGCGTATAGTTCTTGGCCAAGAATATCGGATCAAGTACCTTTTTCTCTTCACACAGCTTTTCGTAACGCTGATAAAGTTCTTTTAGAATCTCGATATGCTCCTCGTAATCTCCATACGTATCTGCGATAGAAAGAGATTCCATATCGACTAGTTCACCGCTGAGCTCTTCAAAGAAGCGGAAGATATAACTCGAATTTTGTGTGAAAGTGAAAAAGTTGCGCTCGATTTTCAGGCTGGAAAAAGCCTTGAAATCAGACGCTTCAAGTAAAAGGAGTGTACGGGTGTCATCATCCACACGCATATACCCTTCCACGACCAATGCGCGCTGTAAAAAGTCTGACATTGTGATATAAGAGGGAAGAAAACTGTTATGTTCTTTCTCTTTTAAAATCGCAGCACGTATAGCACGCGAGCTTGGAAGTATGGTCATTGACAGCCCTGAATAGTTTATTGATTGACGTTAGGATCGTATGGAGGCAATTATACAACAATAGATACTGATCACAAAAATGATGACAAAAAGAGGGCTTAGCCTTGCTTCACAGAGCAATGTCTTTAATGTGAACTCCGTCCGCCATTGGCAGAGAAGTTTCGCATCGGTTTATCCAAACCGTATTCAAAGACATTCTTTTGCAGAGTATCTGATTTTAGATTCATATGACGAAAATCCTCGCCGACAGTTACCTTTGCGAGAATGTTCCAACGCCCTTTTTCCGGTACTTTAACATTGTTAAAGACATAGTTTCCGTTCTCAACTTGAGGATTTTTCAACTCAAGGTTTTCTTTGGCGACGACCGGACGGCAGACAGAGACTTCAATAACAGCATCATTAACTGGGTTTCCATTCATGTCTTCGACTCTATACGCAAGGGTTGAGCCATCAACTGACACACCTTCTCCTGTATAGCTCAGTCTATATTTCTTATTAAAGACAATACCTGCTGCAATAATTTCATTGGCACTGGCATCCAAGGCATGATAACCCTGCATCATATCCTGATCTTCTTTTACCGGCTGTAAAAGAGCAATATAGACTGTCACAGCACATGCTATAACAATCAAAATAATCGAACTGATAATCCCTACTGGCCACTGCATCCCATTACGCATTGTTTTTCCTTTTGATATAAGCATCTCGAGCAAGTTTCACCACAGTGATGAATGAGACTGTAAAGAGTAGAGTGATAAGTATCTTATAAATATTTTTATTCGTATCACCAATAGCAGTATCGAGAACAATACCTTTGTTCTTCGCAATCTGTTCTACTATCTCAGCATACCCATTGAACATGGCAACTGCATATTTCTCTTTCTCTTCGACTTCCGGTGGCGCTTTGGCAGCAATGACGGGAATGACCCTTCCATTGAAAAATGGCCATATCGCCAATGGGTCCATTATCTCGTCTTTGTCAAAAGTCTTGTAGAGTGACTTGTCTTCTGCATAAATCTGTACCTGCTTGTTTTGCTCTACAAAAGAGAATAGGACTGCCGGCTCTTTCAAAGTCTTGATCAGATCTCTTTGATGATCAATGATCGTCTCATTCTCATCAAGTTCTTTAATCAGACTCATATAAACATTGATGCCGGTTTTAACTGAGAGTTCTTCTCCCATGGATTCGACTTGCTCATCGAATGCTTTATTTTTCACAACTTCATCAATAACAATAAATTTTGCCTGTAGAGTTTGTGTAAAAGAAAGCATTGCAATGAGGGTGATAAACCCTCTATAGATCTTCAAGGATTAATCCTCAGCCAACGTAAAGGTGATCAGCCACAACAACCGCATAAATAGTATACATTGCCATAGCGAAAAGGCCAACCCCAACAATTACATCTAATCTCATTATTTATCCTTTTGCGTATATGGCTTATCTTTATGTAATACAACATGACCAGCATTATCAGCACTAAACATCTTGATACTTTTTGCATCTTCAATGTAATAATAGTCCTGTGAAACATCCTGTTGAACACCGATTGCCAAGAACACAAGTGTTCCCTCGACTGCCAGCAACAAAACTGTTGCTAGCAACATACCTGTAATCCCGTGTAGTGCAAAAATACTTCTACTTTCCATATCTCACTCCTACTCTTCAATTTCTTTGTCAGTACCGTGTGCAACATAAGCAGACACAGCTTCTATCTGAGGTATTGTCAACATTTGACCAAATGCCGGCATAACACCAATCTCGCCTTTTTTCATCCCTTTTCTTAGAAGGTTTTCTACTAGACAAGAGTTATAACTCTTAAGACTCGGTGCGACACCGGATTGACCTTGACCGATACAGTCTTCACCAACACAGTTATTAGAATACCCTTCAACGCCTGTTGTGTCATCTTCCGGTTTAACACCCCAGCTTTTGTATCCTTTGACACCTTCAGCTAAAGCACCACCGTGACATGAAGCACATGCAGCAGTAAAGATATCTTTACCAGCAGTTGAACCATCTTCGTCTTTAAATCCGTTCGCAACATAAGCTGATACCGTAGCGATCTCTGCATCATCTTGTAACAAGAACGGTGGCATACCACCATCATAACCAAGCTGCATAGAACCTTCACGGATAACTTTCTCTACATAGGTCTTGCTCATCTTACGTTGAGTAAGGTTTTCAGCTGTCAATTGACCCGTAGAGTAATTCTCCTGTCCCATTCCCTGAGGACCGTGACAAGGTGAACATTGAACGGCGAAGACACCCTCACCCATCTTTAATTTTTCAGTCTCTGTCATCTTGTCAAACTTCTCTTTGAACTTAGCGTTTGCTTTTGCAGAGTCTTCATTATATTCTCCCAACTGAGAATATTCATTAAGCGGGTATCCTATTGTCATATACCACATACCCCAAATCATCAGAGCAATAATTGAAAGTGCCCATCCAACAGGTGCAAGGTTATTATATTCACCAATACCATCCCAATTCTCGTCTACAAGCTCTCCCGTTGCCGTCGCATCTTTCATCTGCTTGACATATGACATAACGACAACAACAGAAATAACTACGATTGCTGCAGCCCCAGCTAAAGCCAGTAAGTTGACGATATCATCACCCATCATATCACCGACAACAGCGTAAGTACCTGCTATGAGAACAACAATCAGTACGATACCGAAAATCCATAAATTTTTCATTTATCTCTCCCTATCTCGTTTGAGTCCTCATTATCAGAGTCCTCTTCTTTTTTTTCAACTAACTCATCTGAAATTTCATCATCTACGGCAATTTTTCCATATTGCTCATAATCACGGGTACCCTTCTTTTCTGCTCGATACAGATGGAAGATATACCCCCACAACATAACAGTCAAAAAGACCGTTAATGCAAAATAACCGTAATGTGAGAATTCACCTAGAGTCATACTATATCGTTTACTTCAGTGAATTCAGATACGCGATCAAGGCTACGATCTCAGGGATCTTTCCTGCTGCAACCATATCTTTCACGTCTTGGTTCTTCATCTCTGCCGCAATAAGTTTAGCGTCGGCCAAAGCTTCTGCGCGTGCACCTTCAACACTGTCTGCCAAAGGAACCTGAGTTGTTGAACCATCTAGCATTGGGATATCTTTGTTATACGGCACGTTAAACATCTTGTTTACAGTTACCGCTTCTGCCCACGCTGTATCAACGTCCGCTTCATTTGTAAACGTCCATGGATATTTCGGCATGATAGAACCTGGAACAACTGCTGCCGGGTCCATCATATGGTTTTCATGCCAATCAGTTGTACGGTAGTTACCTACACGCATAAGATCCGGACCAGTACGTTTAGAT
>JBFEWG010000149.1:0-4459 GCA_041546465.1 Sulfurimonadaceae bacterium | reverse complement strand
TTTATCGATTTTTGACAAATCAACCAGCTGTTGTAGGTGCTTATTCATTGTTTTCCTTGGTTACAAATATGTAAAGGGGTTTTTTGATGATGAAATTATAACGCTTAATCCTAAATTTTCCAAATCTTTTGCTAAAACTTCGCCAAAATAGCGTTCGCTTTCAAAATGACCGATGTCGATCATTGACAATCCGATTGTCTTTGCTTCCATGGCATCATGGTACTTGATGTCTCCCGTTAAAAAACAATCTGCTTTGATGCTCTTCATCAGTGATGCGCCCGAACCTGTCGTCAAGGCAATGCGCTTTATACGTTCATGGTTCTTGATACATTTGATATGTTCTAAACCGAACTTTTTTGCGATGTTTTTAGCAAAAACATCAAACTCCTCATCCAGGTCGATATAGGCGACAAAACCCTCCTTTTCATTGATCTCATACCCCAAGATCTGTGTAGCGACGTAAGCATTGAGGTGTGTCTGATCAAAATTGGTATGCATCGCTATATTTGAGATATTCTTTTTCAGCATCGTCTGTAAAAGTTTTGCCGGATACTGGTTGAATTGAAGCTGCTTCAAACCGCCGAATATGATAGGATGATGCGTAATGACAAGCGTGTTCTCATTAAGGTTTTCAAGTAACTCTTCATCCAGGTCGATACTCAAAACGACCTGTTCGACATCCTGTTTCCAATCACCGACAAGAAGACCTGAATTATCCCAGGACTCTTGCAGTTCAAAAGGTGATATTTCATCCAAAATCCTGTATATATCTTCCACACTCATCATTTTTCCTAATATTTATATTAGATATTCTATAATAGATCAAATTAAATTATACAAGAAAACCGATTGAGACCTTTATTTTTATTATTAATCGCCGCGTTCTTAAACGCAGCCACCATAACACTTGTCGCTGAGAGAAACTGTCCCTACTCCTGTGTAGATAGCGGGAAAGATAAAGGTTTTGTCATTGACATCGCCTCTTATGTCTTCTCACAGATGGGATATAAGGTAGAATACAAAAACATTGAGTCCAAAGAAAAAGCCCTTGAGGGACTGCGTTCAAAAGAGTATGATGCCCTCATCGGTATCTCACCCAAAGAGGCACCCGACCTGATATTTTCCAGATACGCCCTCGCTTACTCCCATGATGTCATCGTCGTTCCAAAATATTCCAAATGGAAATACACATCCCCGGCATCATTAGATGTACTCACCCTTGGTGTCATCGATGGATACGACTATGATGATGTCATCAATGATCACGTTCTCAAACACAAAGATGACAAGAGAAAGGTTCAGGTAGTCGGAGGAAAATATGCCAGTAAAGACAACTTGAAAAAATTACGTTATGACAAAATCACAGCCCTTATCGACAATCAGCACCGGTTACAATACTTCTATGCCAAGAAAAAGAAACTTTTTCCCTTCAAAGTCGCTAAAAAACTTAATTACTCAGAGATAAGAATCGCTTTTTCTCCCAAAGACTACAAGGCAAAACAACGAGCAAGAAGCTTCAGTCATGAACTGAATAAGCTACAAGGATCTCCACAGATGCAATCTATTCTAAAGAGGTATGGATTGATTGAAAGAAATATCCTTCCTCCTCAAAAAAAGCGCTGACCCACGTATAAACCTAATAGCTCCGTTTTTCACGCTTGCATCGGATAAAAACTGCTTTGTCATGAGAGAAAGGGTCATTCTTTTTTATCTCAAACATATCCAAAGAGTTGATGAGATCGATCATTCGTGAGAATCCATAGTTGCGAGGATCGAAATCCGGATGTCTGTTAGCAAGAGTCTGACGTATATGAGTCAGGTATGACCAACCTGAGTCATCTGCAGTATCTTCAACAACATTCTTCAACATTTTTCGCAGGCTTTCATCGCCGCTTGTATCTATTTTATTCATACGCTTTTTTGATGTAGGGTTCTTTTTCTCTTTACGTAGATTCTCCGTATAAATAAACTTGTCACAAGCCGCCAAAAATGCTTTGGGCGTCTTCTTCTCTCCAAAACCGTAAACACTGAGACCCGATTCACGTATCCGCAATGCCAAACGCGTGAAGTCACTGTCTGAGGAGACGATACAAAAACCATCAAGCTTATCTGTATAAAGCAGGTCCATCGCGTCTATGATCATGGCTGAATCGGTAGCGTTCTTGCCTACTGTATATCCAAACTGCTGCATAGGCTGTATCCCATGACCCAACAAGTGTGCCTTCCACCCCTTCAGGCGAGGATCCGTCCAATCCCCATATATACGTTTGACCGAAGCAACACCATATTTTGCGATCTCTTCCATAAGACCTTCGATAATCGAAGGTTGTGAATTATCTGCGTCTATGATGACGGCTAATGTCTTTTGGCCATTCGTCATTACAGACTCTCTAAGGCTTCTTTTGCCTCTTCAAATCCCGGAGCGATCTCAAGTGCCTTTTGATACATCTGTCTTGCCTCGTCTTTCCTGTCCAGTTTAAGCATCAGATTCGCATAGTTAAACCATGTCACCTCATAATTATCATCAATATCAATCGCTTGTTTGTAATGTTTCTCTGCTCTCTCATTCTCATTCATCGAAGCCAACAGTGTAGCCAGTGCATTATGTGTCATATCATCATTGGCTTCTATCTCCAGGGAGGCTTCGTATTGTTTTACAGCCTCTTGTTTATTACCCTGTTTTGAGAGTACAAAGGCGAACTTGTTCCTTGCTTCTGCAAGTTCTGGATAATCCCGCACAACATTTCCCAATATCATACCGGCTCTGTCAATATCATCATCCATATACGCCTGATCTGCTTCTTCTATCATCTCATCTGCACTGGGTGCAGTCACTGCCGGCACTTCCGGCTCTCTCATGGACTCAGGCTCGGCATCTTCGTCAATCCCCTGAATATGGATATAAACCCGATAGGCAAAGAAGCCGGCTGCAAGCATCAAAATAATCTGAAAGAGTGTCATTGTCATCCTAATAAAATATAATTGCTTTATTATACTGAAATCAAATTGTGTGTAAACTTGTGAAAAATATTTTAGGATTACTATGGAAGATATCTTAACAAATTTGGAAACTTATGGGTATATCGTACTTTTTTTATACTCATTTGGCGGTGGTTTTATCGCCTTGATGGGGGCAGGTGTTCTCTCGTATACCGGACATATGGATCTGGAGATAGCTATCTTGGTTGCTTTTATCGCTAACTTTCTTGGTGATACCATGCTCTTTTATATGGGTCGCTATAACAAAAAAGATGTGATGGGCTATCTACACAAACATAAACGCAAGCTTGCCCTTTCACATATCCTGATGAAAAGACATGGTTCATGGGTCATATTTCTTCAAAAGTATGTCTATGGGATCAAAACACTTATCCCTCTGGCCATCGGTTTAACAAAGTATGACTTTAAAAAATTCACACTGCTTAACCTTTTTGCTTCTGCTATCTGGGCTGTTGTGATCGGTATCGCCAGCTATATGGCTGGTGAAGCCATAAAATCAGTATATGAGATAATTGCCCAAAAGCCTTATATCGCCCCTATTACTCTGGTAAGCATTGTTGCTTTGATCTGGTGGTATCTGAGTGCCCACACAAAAAAATAGTTAAGGCGCGACAAGACTTCGTATACGATACGGGCATTCAGACGTATATTTCAACAGAGGAAAAACTTCTTGTGACTCATCATCATAACGGTTATATGAAGCTGTACCGTCCTCTTCAACGGTGATACTTACAACACGGCCGACTGTTGATGCAATCCATGATATCTCATCTCCGACATTGACCGCCTTCTTACTGTTGGGATCACGAACCAGGTAGTTTTTTCCATCTTTATTGTTTTTCACGATATAGGCAAAGATATTACTTCCACGCTTACCGACAAAATGGAGGACTTTCCCCTCAACATGCACCTTTTCACCTGTCGACGGATGTGAAGCGACAATATCGCCACATTCAGAAGCGATCATCTTGTTATATGCCAATGCTTTCATACGATATGCTTCAGCTTTTAGCCGTGCTTCTTTGGCCTCTTTTAATGCCTGCTGCTGGCGAATAGCTCTGATACGTGCCTCTTTCTCCTGCTTCTCTTTGTTGACCCAGAATGCATAATATTTGTTTGATTTGAAACGCTTTGAATCTTTGACATCGAGTTTGTGTTGGGCAACAAAGAACATCTCCTCTTTCGTCGGTGATCTCTCAACCATAGGGAAAAGCAATTGAAACTGAAAACGTTTCTCGTAGACCATAGAATCAAAGCTCTGTTTGTCTAAAAGCTCGGCAATATGTATCTTTTCATTATCCATCTGTCTGAGCTTGGAGATATATTCCAAGGAGAGATCAGTATCTTCATATTCATCGGCTATATGTCCCGAGACAATATTAACGTCGGCACGCTGTACATACTCTTTACACCGTTTGTTAATAAGTGCGAAGTCTTCATAGTTCGCTTTTAAGATCTT
>JBFEWG010000102.1:0-7429 GCA_041546465.1 Sulfurimonadaceae bacterium | reverse complement strand
TGTTGATATCGTAGCTACTACTCTTGGTGGTGGTTTCGCTGGTCAAGCAGATGCACTACGTCACGGTATCTCTCGTGCGCTAGTAAAATATGATGAAAGCTTCCGTGCTATTCTTAAACCTGAAGGTATGATGACTCGTGATTCACGTGTTGTTGAACGTAAGAAACCAGGTAAGCGTAAAGCACGTCGTTCTCGCCAGTTCTCTAAGCGTTAAGAACTCTCTTTCACTTTTTATCTCCCCTTCGGGAGATACCTTTCGATATATAATTTTCTTCATTTTTTTAATATTTAATTCAATTTAATTTATTTACTGTTTTTTTCGTATAGGAGTATAATTCTTCCGTTTAGTGAAAACAGATTATATGTAGAGGTACTTATGAAATATTTGTATGTTGTTCTTGGCATGTTGGCCGTTTCTGCTCAAGGAGCGGATTCTGTCCAATCATGGTTTGAAGAGGGAAAGACCAAGGGTAATATTCGTTATTACTATATCGAAACAAAAAAAGACAGTGGTGCTTCACATACGTCTGCCCATGCCAATGCTATTGGTGGTCAGCTCTCGTATAGCACGGGTAATTGGAACGGTTTTCAGACGGGTGCGACCTTTATGACAACGAATGGTTTTGCTTTGCCAAACGTCGTTGATACCTCGATTTTGGGGCGTGACAATGCCGTACGTCAAGGCTTGCCAGCAGGGCATCCTGTGGCACAAGAGTCTTTTTCTGTTTTAGGAGAGGCATTTGTCAAATACAGTTATAAAGACCTGGAGTTACTTTACGGCCGTAAAGTCATCAAGACATCTTTGGTTAATGCTAAAGATGTTCGCATGCTTCCTTCGGCAGTGCAGGGTGCATTCATAGACTATAAAATGCCTTATGGAACGACGATGGGTGCGGCATATCTGACCCATTTCAAACAGCGAACATCAGATAAGTTTGTCAATATTGTCAAGCATGCTCTTGGTGATCAGACGCGTGCTGTTACGGGAAGTGACGAGGGGGATGTGATCCAATTGGATGCAGTCTATCAAAGTGATACGACAATAGTGAAAGTCTATGATGAATATGCTCAGGACTTTATGAATGCACTTTACCTCGAAGCCGGATATAAAGGTAAGATGGGTGGACATTATGATTATCATGTAGATGCCCAATATATCAACCAGATGAGTGTGGGTAATGCCGACACCAATCTGCAAAACAGCAACGCCTTGGCTGGCGGTCAGATCAAAGTGAATGCCTTCGGTGTCAAAGCGGGAATGAAGCGCAGTGAAACCTCTTTGGACATTGCATGGACAAAAGTGCTCAGTGATGCGGATAAACATGATTCACTGGTATTGCCATGGGATGGAACACCGCTTTTTACAAATATGATCACTTCCAATGATCTTTTTCAGTCCAACTATGGCAAAGCCTTAAATGCCGACAGTATTTATATCGGTGGATCAGAGGGCGTCCGTTTAGGGTATACACAGACCTATGACTTTACCGGTATCAAAGGGTTTAAAACAGCCTTGTCATACTTGAACATTAGCAATGACAAGTTCAGTAATAATCAGCGTGATTACAATGCTGTCATCGCTTATGGTATCGGGAGTTTTTCTTTGGCATTAAAGGGTATATGGGTACGTTATAATAGTAGTGCAAATCAGATCGGTACCGTGTCTCAGGACGACAAACTCAATCAATATCGTGTGATTGCAAACTATAATTTCTAAATTGAAGGAGAAAGAATGAAAATGGGTTCTAAAATAGTATTGACATGTGGTACAGCTGTACTTCTTTCTGCGGTAGCGTTTGCGTCTGAGAAAGGGCATGAAAAACATTGGGATTATGCAGATAACGGTCCGGCACATTGGAATGAGTTTTCAAAGACATGTGGAGCGGGGCATGCTCAATCACCTATCAACATTGTTCCGGGGAAGACAGTATCGATGAACCATCAATATGACTTGCATATGGAAGAAGATGTTCATACGACAGCAAAGGTCATCGATAATGGCCACTCTATCAAAGTGACACCCAAGGTGGGAGGCAGGATAGAACTTCATGGTGAGACTTTCCAGCTGTTACAGTTTCATTTTCACGGAAAGAGTGAACATACGGTCGATGGTAAACGCTATGATATGGTTGCCCACCTGGTCCACCAAAACCCGGAAACTAAACAACTCGCCGTTGTGGCCGTCTTTTTTGAAGAAGGCAAAAACAATCCGTTGTTAGACAATATTATCGGCGGTATAGGTAAAAATATTCGTATCGACCCGCAAGACATCCTTCCTGATGATACGGCCCACTATTATCACTATATCGGCTCTTTGACAACACCTCCATGTTCAGAAAATGTACAATGGTACCTGCTTAAACAACCTGCAACAGCATCCAAAGATCAGATCGATGCATTCAGAAAGTATTATGTAGATAATGAACGTCCTGTCCAGGAACTCTATGATCGCCAGATTGAGTCCAACTAAATACAACAAATAAAACCAAGACTTATCGGGTCTTGGCTTCCACTTTTGCACATGTCCAAACTTTCTTTACTAAGTTAATAAAATAAGCATCCTTTAATCGCAGTTTATGTTAAAATAGTCCTAATTAGCGCACAATTGGGGAGTTGGCATGAATGTAAAAAGTATAAAGTTTAAGTTGATAGCACTGGTTGCAGTCTCTTTGCTTGTCATCGCAGTGAGTATCGTTACTATATCACTATCTAAAACTTCAGAAGCTTTAGTTCAGAGTAATATGGCACTTTTGGATGCTGTTAAAGAATCAAAGACAGATCATATTGTAGATTTTTTAACGACAATCAAACTGTTGATACTTTCAAAATCAAGTGATATGGCAACGGCAGAGACAATATGGTCTCTGGAAGAGAGTTTTGAAGAGCTGGAAAGTATCGAAGGACTCTCACTGGATAAGGTTGAAAGCTCATTGTTGGAGCATTATGAAAATGAGTACCTGAATCATGTGAACTACAAGATGAAGGACTCTCCTCAAAAACGTGCGACGTCTGAGTACCTTCCGCATAAGAAAAGCGGACAAGTCGCGCAATTCCTTTATATCGTAGACAACCCTAACAAGCTGGGTGAAAAACAGAAGCTTCAGATGAACAAGAACTATGTGACGGAATACTCCAAAAACCACATAGAGATTCACAGGGCTTATGTAGAACTGCTGAAAAACTTCGGATTGTATGATATCTTCCTGGTCAATAAAGACGGGGATGTCGTCTATTCGGTCTTTAAAGAGAAAGATTTCGGGACGAACCTTGAGACAGGCGTCTATAGTAATACAGGATTGGGTGAAGCCTTTAAAAAGGCAAAAAAACTTGCCAAAGGCGGTACCATCGCTTTTGCAGACTTTAAGCCTTATGAACCATCATACAACGAACCTGCAATGTTCCTTGCCTCCCCTGTTGTCTATATGGGTGACTTTGAAGGTGCAATCATCTTTCAGCTTCCGAAAGGAAAGATCAATGAGGTCATGAACTTTGAAGGGCATTACGAGAAAGCGGGTCTCGGAAAGACAGGAAAGGCGACACTGGTCTGTGAAGACGGATGCATGAAGAACGATAGTCGTTTCATCGATGATATGGATGATCCGGATGTCAAGGCATCAGGTACGACAATCGGAGTACTCAACGTCAAATCTGCTTCTACAGAAGCGATCAAAAGAGGTGAGAGCGGTTCTTGGATCATCGAAGACTACCGTGGGGTCAATGTCTTGAGTTCCTATACTCCGGTAGAGATCTTTGGACAAAAATGGGGAATGGTCGTCGAGATCGATGAAGACGAAGTCCTTCAAAGCGTTCATGGGATCCGTAACGTGATACTGGGTATTTCAGTTGTCATATTTATTGTACTGTTGCTTATCAGTATTTTCCTGGTACAGCAGCTTATTATCTCAAAACTTGCGACTCTGCAGTCAGCCGCCTACGATCTGGCAAAGGGTGAAGGTGACTTGACGCAACGTATCAATGTTCCTTTAGGTGATGAGATCTATGAAGTGGCAGAGAATATCAATGCCTTTATAGAAAAAGTCAATACGACCGTATCCGAAGCAAAACGCTCTTCGTATGAGAATACGGGTATTGCCAAGAGACTTTCTGATACATCACTTGTTATCCGTGGTAAAACAGAAGATGAAGCACGTATCGTAACAGATGTGTCAGAAGAAGGTACAGAGCTACAAAATGTACTCAAAGCATCGATTGAGCAGGCGAAGATCACTAAGGATGATATCGATTCGGCAGGCAGCATACTTAAAGGTGCGAATGATCAGATCATACACCTGGCCAATGAAGTTCAAGTCAGAGCGCATGAAGAGGTCGAACTTGCACAGAGACTTGAGCAGTTAAGTTCTGATGTTACACAGGTCAAAGAGGTATTGACGGTTATTTCCGATATTGCTGAACAGACCAACCTTCTGGCACTTAATGCAGCTATCGAGGCAGCACGTGCCGGTGAACACGGACGTGGGTTTGCCGTTGTCGCAGATGAGGTCAGAAAACTGGCAGAGCGTACACAGAAATCCCTTTCTGAGATCAATGCGACAATCGGTGTAATCGTTCAGTCGGTCATTGATGCAAGTGAGCATATCAGCTCCAATGCCAAAGCGATCGAA
Organism: Sulfurimonadaceae bacterium; assembly: GCA_041546465.1. Taxonomy (GTDB): domain Bacteria; phylum Campylobacterota; class Campylobacteria; order Campylobacterales; family Sulfurimonadaceae. The sequence goes on along the minus strand of JBFEWG010000102.1, from coordinate 2,807 downwards.
CATCTTTCAGAATATGCGAATAATGTTGAATCTGAGATCAACACGAGTGTAGAATCAATAGAGCGTTCGATTCATCAGGTCGATGAGACGGTGACCGGTTATATCTCAAACTCTGAGACCGTGCAGTCAATGATCGCGAAAGTCGCACAGATCGAGTCTATCTCGTCAGAGAATAGAAAAAGTGTAGACGAGATCACTGAAGCATCTGCCAATATGTCTAAGATGACGGCGAAGCTGAACAACATGCTTGAAGAGTATAAAACCTAAGTCATCGTTTCTTTCAGGCAGCTCTTCGAAGTGAAGAGCATGTCAATTCTCCTTAGTCAAACACCTTTTTCCCCACAACAACACGCTATAATTACGCCATGAAACAATTAGTAATACTTTTTTTATTAAGTGCCTTCGCCTGGGCGCAGACACTTCATCTTACGGCACCCTCCAATCCTTCACGTCTCAATCCGCTGTTAGCGACTGATGCAGGAAGTTCGGAGATCGCAGGGTTTATATTCAGTGCTCTTGTAAAATATGATAAGGATGGAAAGACGATTATCGGTGATCTGGCAGAGTCATACCGGTTTAAAAATGATACGACATTGATCTTCAATCTTCGCCATGGTGTTAAATGGCATGATGATCAGGAGTTTAGTGCAGATGATGTAGTTTTTACCTTTGAACTTATCCACTCTCCCAAAGTCGTCACTCCCTATACGTCAACTTTCAGAATGGTGGAATCGGTCAAGGCCCTGGATAGATATACAGTTGAAGTCATCTATAAAAAACCTTATTTTAAAGCCTTAGAGACATGGATGATGCAGATCGTGCCCAAACACATCCTTGAGTCTGAAGAGAATGTGATGGGTTCGTCTTTTAACACAAACCCTATCGGTACGGGTCCGTACAGACTTAGTAAACTGGAATTTTCGAAGAATATCGAACTGAGCGCTTTTGAGGATTATTTTGAACATAAGCCATATATTGACAAGATCTCTTTTCATGTGATAGCTGACCCGACAACGCGTTTTTTGATGTTAAAGTCCAAACAGATTGATATCGGTATGCTTGAGCCGATGCAACTTGACCGGCAGGTAGATAAGGAGTTTTTTGAGCACTTTCAACGTATTGAGCAGATATCATACTCCTATACCTACCTTGGGTTTAACCTGAAGCATGAAAAGTTCAAAGACAGGCGTGTCCGTGAAGCTCTCTCCTTGGGGATTGACAGGCAAGAGCTGGTTGATATCCTGTTTTTGGGACATGGACAAGTTTGTACAGGTCCTTTTTTACCAGGTGGAGCTGCATTCAATGATAAGGTAAAAGCACCTTCAACAGATGTTCTACGGGCAAAAGAGCTGTTGAAAGAGGCAGGTTATGATGATGAAAACCCTTTTGTCTTCGAGATAGCAACTTCCAATTCAACAGAAGTCCGTCCTTATGCCGCTCAGATCATTCAGCATCAGCTTGCCAAGATAGGTGTAGAAGTGAAACTTCGCGTAATGGAGTGGCAGGCTTTTTTAAACATGGTGGTTTTTCCAAGAAAGTTTGAAACAGTACTTTTGGGGTGGTCTCTCTCCTTAAGTCCCGATCCCTATTTGGTATGGCACTCGGACAATGACAGACCGGGAGCGTTTAATTTTATAGGTTATAAAAATGAGAAGGTTGACAGGCTGATCAAAAAGGCGGAAGGTATCGTCGATAGAGACAAATTGGCTGTCGTACAAAAAGAGATCTTTCAACGGGTTGTTGCCGATAATGCTTACCTGTTTTTGTATATCCCAAACAGTATTAGTGTCATCAACAGAAAAATAAGTCCGATCGAACCGACAATAAGCGGTTTCTGGCATAACCAGATCGAGTGGAAAATGGCTGAGGAGAGATAATGACGATTTTATTTGATTTGGACGGTACCCTGATCGATTCGACGGAGGCTATTCTTGAGGGGTTCCATCACTCTTTTGACATTTATCAACGAACACATCCTACGGATGATGAGATCAAAGCATTGATAGGACATCCATTGGATGTGATGTATGTCGAGCTGGGGATAGAAGAGGCTTTGGTATGGGATTTTGTTAAGACCTATAAAGCCCATTATCAGACGATACATTGTGAGAAGACCATACTTTTGGAACATGCTTTTGAAGCGATCCAAGAGGCACAAAAAATCGCGCGCCTAGGCATTGTTACGACAAAGACCGGGCAATATTCACGTGACCTTTTGGAGCATTTCGGAGTGATGGATGCCTTTGAGGTACTGGTAGGTAGAGAACATGTCGAGAATCCAAAACCGCATGCTGAACCAATTGAGAAAGCAATAAGCATGATGAGTGTATCTAAAGACAAGTGTTGGATGATAGGTGATACACGTCTGGATATCGCTTCTGCGCAAAACGCGGGAATACAGTCAGTTGCGGTAACTTCAGGATATGACAAGCATGAGCAGTTATCGACACTGACAGATATCATTGAAAACAATGTTTTGGAAGCTGTACGGTATATCTCTAAATCTAGACAGCGATAAACTGTTGTGCCCTTCAACTTTAAGTGATACCCTTGCCTATCTTCTTTGTAAACCGTATTAGCTCCCATTTACATTTAATCTGCTACTATTAACGAATTAATTTTCAAGGAAACAAAATGCCTTTATTAGACAGTTTTACAGTTGACCATACGATCATGAAAGCACCGGCAGTACGTCTTGCCAAAAAGATGAAGACACCTTCTGGTGATAATATTACCGTTTATGACCTTCGTTTTTATGAGCCGAATAAAGACCTTATGAGTGCAGAAGGTATCCATACGTTGGAACA
>JBFEWG010000067.1:0-10657 GCA_041546465.1 Sulfurimonadaceae bacterium | reverse complement strand
CCATATTTCAAATGAAAGATAGATAGATGAAAACAATAGCAATGATACTTATAGCTTTTATATTTGCAGGTTGTGTACCTGTTCAGAAGGGAGATTACGTCACCTATACTAGCAATGACTATATTTTCTTGCATAACCGTTTCATAGATCAAAGTATGGATTGTGTTGAGTTGGGCAAGATGAAAGAGGGTGAACTTTTGGTGAAGTACTGTGTCGGGGAGAACTATGCGTCACGACTGGTACAGGGCTTTGTTTTTGCTCATGAGTATAAAACGAATGAAGAGCGTTTTATCGGGGCTACCATACGGTTTAAAGCTCAAAAGAAGATCATCTTTGACTGCAGTTCAGAGACGATTGAAGGAAAAAGTGCAGGAATCGAATATGTGAACTGTATGATCCCGACAGCTGCGTTTGACCTTTATAGCTTTATCGTCAATTCGGATGAAGAGGTTCAAGGGGAGTTTATCGGTACCCTGGATCAGCGTAACGTCTTCCGTGGAGTAATCAATTCAGAAGGAAAAGCACTATTGAAAGCGTTTTATAAAGACAGGTTGGAAGGAAAGCAAAAAACGTGGAAAAACAGAAGCCTCTGACTGAGTGTCAAGCAAGATGACAGACTCAGTGAGAGAACTTATTTACAGGTAGCGGCACTTTCTGTAAGGTATTTTTTATTGACCCATCCAAAGGTGTCTTTATAGAGGACATAACACCAACCTTCTTTTGATTGTGCAAGAAACTGTTTTATCTCGTCTTCCTGCATGTTCCCCATTGCTTCAAGTGAGATGTCCTTCCCGCAACCATGGCTGATGACACACTGTTCATTATGAGGGATACTTGAGACTTTCTTGGAGGTGTGATCGGCTTTTTCACGCATATTTAAAGTATCCCATTTTTTAACGTTTTGGACTTTAACGTAACTGATTCCTTCGGCATAAACGGCAGAAAGGAATAAAAAAGAGAGTAATACAGATTTGTACATAAGGGCTCCTGTGGCTGAAATGACCTTATTATACCTGAGAGTTATGAAAATAAGAAATATTTATTAAAAAAAGTGTCTTGGTAGAAAAGATGGACCTAGAGACCGGCCGCTTTAATCTTTTCTGCCTGGTAATGTGCCTGTAAAGGCTCGATGATCTCATCCATAAGTCCTCCGCCAAGAATCTCGTTGAGGCGATAGAGCGTAAGATTAATGCGGTGATCGGAGATACGATTCTGCGGATAGTTGTAGGTGCGAATTCGACCAGAACGGTCTCCCGTTCCGACCTGTTCTTTACGTGCTGCACCATCAGCTTCCATCTTCTCTTGCATTTCAAGATCATAAAGACGAGCTTTTAATACCTTCATCGCTTTTTCTTTGTTTTTATGTTGTGATTTTTGATCCTGGTTTGTCACGACAAGCCCTGTCGGCAAGTGAGTGATACGGACGGCTGAATCGGTCGTATTGACAGATTGGCCTCCACATCCTGATGAACGCATGACGTCGATTTTAAGATCATTCGGATTGATCTCGATTTCTACGTCATCAACTTCCGGCATGATAGCGACAGTGATCGCGGAGGTATGGACACGCCCTTGTGATTCAGTTTGTGGAACACGTTGAACACGGTGTGTACCGGACTCATGCTTTAGGTACGAGTAGACCTTTTCCCCTTTGATCAGTGCAATGATCTCTTTGAATCCACCTGCATCACCTTCCGATGATGACATGATCTCAATCTTCCAGCCTTTGAGTTCTGCATAACGTGTATAGGCCGTAAAAAGGTTCCCGACAAAGATCGCTGCTTCATCTCCGCCAGCTCCTGCACGCATCTCCAGGTAGATATTACGGTCGTCATTTGGATCTTGCGGAACCAATAACCCCTTTAACTCTTCCTCTATCTGAGGGACAAGCGGTTCCAACTCTTTTAGTTCCTCTTTTGCCAGCTCGTCCATCTCCGGGTCACCGAGCAGCTCTTTATTGTCCGAGATCTCTTGCAGAAGATTTGTATATTCTTTTGCCTTCTCGACGATCGGTAAAAGATTGGACTGTTCTTTGGAAAGTTCTGTCATCTTTTTAATGTCAGCAGTGACATCAGGAGAGCTGAGTAGTTCAGTCAGTTCATTGTAACGGTCAATAAAAGGGTCTAGTTTTGATTTTAACATAAGGGGTCTCCAATGATGGACAGTTGTGGCTAAGTCCTGAGGACTAGCACGGTGAAGAGGTAATGTGGAAGGAAAAATGTTCGGCTATCAAATAGCACACTACCTCACACCACCAGTGCATCTGGCACTTGGCTTAATCGTAGTATTAAAATTAAGCGATTGCGTTGACAGCAGTGTGTAAACGGCTTACTTTACGTGCAGCAGTCTCTTTTTTCAAGATACCTTTGCTAACGAATTTGTGAATTTGCTGATTAGCAACTTTAAGTGCTGCAGTAGCTTCTTCTTTGTTACCTGCTTCGATTGCAGAACGAACGTCTTTAACGATGTTTTTAAGACGTGTACGGTAGAAACGGTTACGCTCAGTCTTCTTGATAGTCTGACGGATACGTTTTACTGATGATTTATGGTTAGCCATATCAATAATTCCTTCATAGGTGCTCTCGTTGCGGCCCTATATTTTTTTTAAGAGTAGAATCTTACCTGAAATATAATTAAATTTAAGTTAAGGACTATAGATAAATGGATAAACAGAAAATAATGATTACAAAAAATCATTTTTTATGGATACAACTGTAAAACAGAGAAGAGATGTTAGAATACGAAACTACTTAATCTAATAATACATGAGTTTATAAGGGTAAAGATGAAGTTATTTGGTACGGATGGCGTTCGAGGTCAAGCGGGTGGTTTTTTAAATGCGACCAAGGCAATGAACGTTGCTATCGCTGCAGGTATATATTTTAAGCAAGATGCAAAAACGAAAAAGATCCTTGTAGGAAAAGATACTCGCCGTAGCGGGTACATGATCGAGAATGCAATCGTCAGCGGGTTGACGGCTATTGGTTATGATGTCGTTCAGATCGGACCTATGCCGACACCTGCAATCGCCTTTTTAACAGAAAACATGCGTTGTGACGCAGGGATAATGATTTCGGCATCACACAATGCCTACGATGATAACGGTATCAAGTTCTTTGATGCACATGGTAACAAACTCTCTGCAGCTATTGAAGACGAAATCGAGGCGATCTACAATAACAAAGTCCTGATGACTTCTTCTTGTGCCGTCGGAAAAGAGATAGGTTCTGCCAAACGTATAGACGATGTGATCGGACGCTATATCGTCCAGCTAAAGAACTCTTTTCCTCAGGAACTTACGTTGCAAGGGATGAGGATCATCCTGGATACGGCTAATGGGGCAGGGTATAAGGTGGGTCCTACTGTCCTGGAAGAACTGGGTGCAGATGTGATTGTTATCCATGACAAGCCGGATGGATTCAATATTAATGAGGATTGCGGGGCCTTACATACAAAAGACCTTTCTCAAGCTGTCGTAAAATATCGGGCAGATATCGGTATTGCCCTGGATGGTGATGCTGATCGACTTGTTGTTGTTGATGAGAAAGGGGTGATCGTTGATGGGGATCATCTGCTTGGAACGATCGGTATTGCTTTACAGAAAAAGAACATGCTTAAAGGCGATGGTATTGTTGCGACCGTTATGAGCAATCTCGGTCTTGAAGAGTATATGAAAGAGAATGGACTAAAACTTTTCCGTTCAGACGTAGGTGATAAGAACGTGCTTGAAGTGATGCAGGATAAAAGTATCAATTTCGGCGGAGAGCAGAGTGGACATGTCATCTTGCATGATTTTGCAAAAACAGGTGACGGTTTGATGACAGCGCTTCAGATCCTTGCTATCATCCTTGAGTCAGGCAAGAAAGCCTCAGAGGTTCTTCGTCCGTTTGCCCTTTACCCACAGCAACTTCGCAATATGAATATCAAAGAGAAAAAACCTTTGGAGCAGATAGCAGGACTCAAGGAACAGCTTGATGACGTCGAAAAGCTTCATATGCGCCACCTGATCCGGTATTCTGGTACAGAGAACAAGCTGCGTATTCTGTTGGAAGGTAAAGATGCCAAGATCCTGGATAAAAAAATGAATGAACTGGAAGAATTTTTTGGAAAAGCACTCGCTTAAGAACCTTTTGTATATTGCATGGCCTATGGCACTTGCCATGGTCGGAATTTTTGTCATCGATCAAAATATCAAACAGCTTTTTTTAGACGGTTTTCGTTATTACACCGAGTTTTTTGATCTGATACTGGTCTTTAACAAAGGGGTAGCTTTTTCCATGTTGGCCTTTTTGAAGGAGTGGTTAAAGTGGATACAGCTGGCACTGCTTCTAGGTGTAGTCGGATATACCCTTTATTTGAACAACAGAATATATTCTGTTCCTGTAGGTATTCTCGTAGGGGCAGGTCTTTCAAATGTTTATGATAGGTTTGTTCACGGGGGTGTCGTCGATATGTTCTATTATCATGGCTGGCCATATCCGTTCGCAGGCCAGGCCGGTTTCGCCGTCTTTAATTTTGCTGATGTAGCGATTGACCTTGCTGTGCTCTGGTTATTATGGGTAAATTGGCAAATGGGGAAAAAAGATAAAGCCAAAGAGTCAGCTTCTCTCCCGTGAGTATTTACTCGAAAAATTGGCAGACGGTATAGTCACTGACACAAGGAAACTCTCCTGACTGCGGATTATAGGTAAATTCTGCAACTTGGCCCGGTCCATAAGTGTAGGTATATGTATGCGGTGAGCTTTGCTGCCATCCATTTTTATTGGGTAAAATCGGTGTGATCAGGACATTGTCAAAAAGGTGTTCCGAGTCTTTAGTGAGGTGGTCGGGATAGGGTGCACGGCCGCTAAACGAGTTACGCTTGGCATCACGGCTGATACCGGAACGAATGGCTTCAAGTTGTGAGCGGGCTTGGTAGATAGCTGTCTCGTATTCAGGTTCGATGGATGGACCTAAAGTGGACTCTTCAGGTTTGGCAATAAACTGATTATAGGCACTGTAAGCGGCAAAGATTACGATGGCAAATAGTATAAGTCTCATATCTCGTCCTTGTAAGTTGTATTATAGTGTATTTTTGGGAAAAAGATTTATTGGGCTTGCGAGTAACAAAAGTTTTCTAAATGTTATGATAGATTAAGAGATACTAGGTAAAAACTACTGATAGTAGTTTTTAACACCGTCTATCTTTCTTCCCATATTAAGAAGGAGCATATCAGCGATGACCAGTGCAGCCATTGACTCAGCCACGACGGAGCCTCTGATAGCGACACATGGGTCATGACGCCCTTTAAGAGAAAAATGTTGTTCTGTGTCATGGGTATCGATGGTTTCCTGTTCGATGAAGATCGAGGGTGTCGGTTTGAAGTAAACGCTGACATCGATATCTTCACCATTGGAGATACCGCCCAGGATTCCTCCTGAGTGATTTGATTTGAATCCGTCTTTGCGAATAGCATCATTGTTTGTCGATCCTGTCGTACGGCATGATTCTATCCCGTCACCGATTTCAACCGCCTTGACAGCATTGATCCCCATCATAGCATCAGCTAAAACAGCGTCAAGTTTATAATACAGCGGTTCACCCAGACCAACCGGGACACCCTTTATTTTGACCAATGCTGCTCCGCCGACAGAGTCATGACGTGTTTTTGCCTCGAGAATAGCAGCTTTTTGTGCATCTTCGGCATTTTTGTCCAAAGTATAGATCTCACTGGTAGCAACGTAGTCAAAGTCATAGGATTCAGATCGGACACCTGCGATCTCGATAATTCCGCTTTGAACCTCGATTCCGAGCTCTCTTATCATGAGTTTGGCTATAGCACCTGCAGCAACTCTTGCCGCTGTCTCACGGGCAGAAGAGCGTCCTCCACCGCGGTAGTCACGGATGCCATATTTGTGCCAGTAGGTAAAATCTGCATGGCCAGGACGGAAGATATCTTTAATATTGGAGTAGTCTTTGGACTTTTGGTTGGTATTATAGATGACCATAGCAATAGGCGTCCCGGTACTAAGCCCTTCGAAAGTGCCGGAGAGGATCTCAACCTTGTCAGCTTCCTTACGTGCGGTAGCATACTCATTTTGTCCCGGTTTTCTACGGTCAAGTTCCGATTGTATGAATACTTCATCTATCTTAAGCCCGGCAGGCACGCCATCAACTACACAGCCTATCCCTGCACCGTGTGATTCTCCAAAAGTAGAGAATGAGAAACGGATTCCAAACTTGTTCATTTGGTCTCTCCTTTTAGTTTTTCTAATGCGATATAGGCGGCTTCCTGCTGGGCAACTTTTTTACTTTTACCTTTTGCAGTAGCATATTCTTTATCCTGAATATAAACAGAAATCTCAAACTCTTTCTTATGATCAGGTCCTGAAGTGCCTACCAGGCGATAGTCAGGTGTGACACCAAACTCGGCCTGCGTCAACTCTTGCAGCGTGGTTTTAAAGTCCTTAAAGAGTGTCGACATATCGATGACAGGATAGACTTCGTCAAGATATCTATGCATCAACGCCTCAACATGGGAGAGTCCTACCTGAAGATATATCGCACCCATAACGGCTTCAAAAGCATTAGATAGTAAAGAAGGCTTGTGTCTTCCGTTGTTATTCTCCTCAGCATTGGAAAGAAGGATAAAGTCACCCAGATTAATGTGTTCGGCAAGACGGGTAAAGCCCTCTTCATTGACCAAAGAGGCACGCATTTTTGAGAGTTTTCCTTCATCAAAGTTTGGAAATTTGGCGAAGAGGTACTCACCTACCACCAGGTCTAAAACAGCATCACCAAGAAACTCCAACCGCTCATTATTGTAGGGCTGCTTGTAGCTTTTATGCGTCAGCGCTTCAATAAGGAGCTGTGGGTCCTCAAAGTGATAATCTAGAGACTTTTCTAGTTTATCAATATTATTCACAGTATATTCCTTGTATTAAAATTTATATCTAGCAGTATCGCGATTACAATAGTTCTGCTTTGAACTTTTCGGCTGTCGCTCTTGCAAGGTCGTCGCAGCGTTCATTCTCTTCATGCCCATCATGCCCTCTGACCCATACTGCATGGATCTGATGAGGTTTTGACACCTCGATGTACTCTTTCCAGAGGTCAACATTTTTGACTTTTTTGAAGTCTTTTTTTATCCAGCCCTCGAGCCATTCATTGATGCCTTTAACGACATAAGAGGAATCAGAGGTTATCTCAACGCTACAGGGCTCTGTCAGTGCACGCAGCCCCTCTATTACACCGAGAAGTTCCATACGGTTATTCGTTGTATGGGCATCTCCGCCAGTTAACTCTTTCTCAAAGTTCTTGTAACGGATTATAGTACCGTAGCCTCCTGGACCAGGGTTGCCCAAGGCACTTCCATCACTGAAAAGATAGATTTGCTTCAAAGACAGCCTTTGTTAGGAGCATTTCATTTTGCACCGTGTCAATACCGTGACAGTTTGGACAGCGATGAAATGAAAACGGGAACACCTGTTTGCATTCATTACATAGATATTCAAACTGCAGGTCAGCATCATTATAGCCTTGAGCACGCAAGTGAATGAGAACGTCAAGCTCAAATATCGAGCTCTTTTCTGCAAAGTCGACAAGCCCTTTGGCACTATAAAGTTCACGTAAGTACGCGTTGGATGAGATTATATCCAAATTGAGTTGATGAGACTCTAAAGTCCACAGTACACTAGAGATCCGTTCACATAAGGACTGATCAAGGTGTTCCCATGCCAAGGCGGGGTTTTGTTTAAACAAGTACTCAAAAATCATATACCCTAACTGGTTATGCTTTTCATACCACTTGATGATTTTTTGTATCTTCTCTTCCGAGGGAATGGCTTGGTTGTATTGGGTGGAAACCAGGCTGAGATACATAGCGTCTTTACCGATCTCCATGTCCATTTCGTCAAGTGGCTCCAAAACTTCTTTGGCCTTGTCAAAATCACGCATCTTCTCATAGATTATGAGAAGGAACTGCAAGGCGGAAGGGGTACGTGGGTGATGAGAAAGTATCTCTAGAAAAAGTTCTTTTGCACGTTTCAAGAAGCCCGCTTTAAGGTAGGTCTGGCCGAGGAGGAACATGGTCTCTTTTCTCTCTTCGACAGAGATCTTTTTATCTATGATAGAAGTGTAGATCTCGATCCCCTTTTCGTAATCACCGTTTTGGATATAGTTGCTTGCAAGCAGGTGTAGAGACTTTGGTGAAAGCGTGGTGGCGTTTAATATTTCGTCCAGTTCCCTTCCTGTCGGCAGGGCATGGAAGTTTTTGACAAATTTGTCCAGGCTTCTTTCATCCTCTTTGCTTTTATATTTACCCCACCAGTAAGAGAAAAAGGTGATGATGAAGATTAAGGTAAAAAACAAAATAATCCCGAAAAGCGGATCTTTGTACTCGATAAATAAACCTTCCACTCGTATCCTTTGTCGTTGTGAAAAAAAATTATAGCTAAAATAAACGGTGGTTTAAATTAGCCGATAAACTGTATAAAATCCAATATTTTTAAAGAGAATGAGAGTATAGTAGTTGTACAATTGTGATATATAAGTGATTTTATATAATTATAATTACACTAGATTATATATTAAAATGAGGATATCCTATGTCAGTATCGAATGGAAAAGTCAAGGCTTCAGAATACCTGAAAGGCTGGATCCCTTTACGGTATATGCGTTATGCAGTCTTTATTTTTGCGACTGCTTTTACGCTGATCATACCCTGGGTGACTATCAACGGAAACCATTTTTTCCTACTAAGTTTTATAGATTTTAAACTTCATTTTTTCTTTGTTTCGTTTGATATGCAGGAGTTGTATCTCTTACCCTTCCTGCTTATGATCCTTTTTATCGGTGTCTTTGGTGTCACCGTTCTGGGCGGAAGGATGTTTTGTGGATGGTTCTGTCCGCAGACGATTTTCCGTGCGGCTTTTAGAGATCTGATCGAGACGAAGATATTTGGTCTTCGCAAACGTATCAAGAACAAGCAGAAAGAACCTGATTACTCAACGACAGTCAACAAGATAAAGCGTGTGGTCATCTGGGTATTATCTACTGTGCTAGCTGCCTTGGCGGCGGCAGATGCCTTATGGTTCTTTATTCCGCCTGAGCAGTTTTTTGATTATGCACTTAATATAACAGACCACCCTGTATTTATGGGTGCATGGATCGGTATTACGGTCTTTTTGGTCTATGATATTGTCTTTTTACAAGAGAACTTCTGTATCTATGTCTGTCCCTATTCACGTATCCAGTCGGTATTGTATGATGATGATACGATCATGGCAATCTATGATAATGATCGTGGAGGCCGTATATACGATGAGCATCATAACAAGCTTGTCGAAAAACAGAGTGAACTGACTGATAATGACCTGTGTACGACTTGTGAGTCATGTGTAACCGTCTGTCCGACACACATTGATATCCGTCAGGGACTGCAGCTTGAGTGTATCAACTGTCTGGAGTGTGTAGATGCCTGTACGGAAGTGATGGCGAAGTTTAATGAACCAAGTCTTGTCAACTGGTCAAGTGTACGTGAGATAGAGAAAAAAGAGGGTAAGACCCGATTTTTCAGACCTAAGATACTGGGTTATCTGGGAGTATTATCGGCGATATTTGCTATCTTGATGATGATGGGAATGGATAAAGAGCTGATGTTGATCAATATCAATAAACAGACACGTCTGTATAATATTGAAAAGGTAGATGATAAACCGCTGGTCAAGAACGCTTATACTGTTTTGATCCAGAATACACAAAACGAACCGCATGATTACTATTTGGAGGTCTTGGATAACGACAAGATCAAAATCGAACAGCCGTCTCACCCGTTTACTGTCAATCCTGGTGTGAAGACCAAAAAGACTTTAGTACTTTATACAACCGAACAGCTGGCTCATGATGAACGCCATGATACGATACTTGAAGTCATGGTAAGGGCGTATGCAGTTGATGCAAACGATACGATAACTGTACAAAGAGATATACGATTTACTTATCCGAAAGCAGATATTATTCGTAAGAAGATGGAAAGAGAGTAGAGAACACTCTTTTTCGCACGTTTATAAGCGCTCTTTTAGTGCTTGAACAGCGGTCTCAAGCGTCTCTGCTTTCAACCCTGCACGGCTTAAGAGTTGTTTGACATCATGTGGTGTCTCTTCAAGCAGTTCCCCATACGGTGTCACCATTCTGTACACAATAGCATTTGCACAAGAAAGTGATTTTATCTTTTCAGAGTTGGCATTGAAAGGAGAATCACTATAGAGGATAGCGTCTACGAGCTCTGACTCAAGTCCCCAAAACTCTAAAACTTCGGCGGTTACAAAGGCAGTGGTCGTCTTGAGCAAAGCGACTTCGCCCTTGGATATCTGATTCGGAAGATGATCCTTAAAGTCTGCAACAAGTGTTTGGGCATGCAGTTCCTGGTCGATGAGGATAGAGCCGAGATTACCTAGAATCGCGGAGGCACTTAGAACAGAGAGGGATTGCTCGTCGACTTGTGAATACCATTTATCCATCAGGGCAAGTCTCAAAGCAGATGTCTTTTTAAAGCTCTCTTCATCGATACCATAGGCTTCAAGCTGGAGGCTTCCGATCTTACAGGCCAGGTCACTCAAGGTGATCGCTTTGATCAGTCGCTTACCGAAGGCGGTGACAGCCTGGTTGAGCGAAGAT
>JBFEWG010000090.1:0-8402 GCA_041546465.1 Sulfurimonadaceae bacterium | reverse complement strand
TTGAGATAAAGCAACGCATGTTGTTCTCTCTCTTCATCGTGCTCTTTAAGCGCGGAAAGCTGTTCTTTGGAAATAAAAAGTTTGATCTGAGGAAACTTCTCTTCTGCTGGCGATGACTCGATCTCCTCCTGGACCTCTTCAAGTCCATCTAAGACTTCTTCTGTTTCCTGACTATTGTTTGATTTTTTGATCTTGAGTAGTTTTAACATCATCATCCTGGCTATTTATATCATTGTACTACCGAAAAACTGACCGTTAGCAAACAAGATGGCTTAAAGGATATAAATAGTTTTAGTTTATAGATTGAAATGATAACGGTTCGATGTGTAAAAATCGTTAACCTATGTTATTTACAGTGCTTTATTCATAGATACGCATGCGGGAGTAGTTAGCATCAAAATAGCGGTCCTCTTTCTCAAGAAACTCCAAAAAGTCGTTACGGACATGCTCGTTTTCAAGGGACTGGATATGCCCTGCACTCTTGACCAACCATAGCTCCTTTGGCGGTTTTGAATACTCAAACAGCTGCCATGAATTATTGGCCGATACAATCCCGTCCTGGGAGCCATGCAGAAAAAGGATGGGCTTTTGTAAGGCCGCAACTCTGTCTTTGGCATCATAATCATCACTCAGACTCAGATAAGGCAGCCATTGAAACGGCCATGTCAGCCAGCTATGGCTCAGCTTGGTGTTCACAATATCCCTAAACCCCACAAAAGTCGAATCGATGATAACACCTTTGATCCTTCTGTTATCCCTGTTATCAAGTGCGTTTAACAGCAAAGTACCACCCAAAGACTGTCCGCTGACAAAATACCCTTTTTTATAAGAATTCTCGATCTGATCGAGTGCAGAAACCGTATCCTCAATACTGCCTTTGAGATCTATCTCTCCCTCGGACCTCCCATACCCGCGATAGTCAAAAATAAAGAGTTCATACCCCTCTTCTATCAACCATACCCAGGAAGCAAAATGTGAAGTGAGATTTTGCGCATTACCATGTGCGACGAAGACCAGGCCCTTGGAGTCCTGCTTGGGATAGATGTGCCATGCATGCAAGGCCGTATTGTCTTTGGAATTAAAATAGACATCCCTATAGGTCAGGTCATAAAAATCGGGTGTCCGGTACGTAATATCATCCGGATAGAAGAAAAGAGACGAACAGCCTTGCAAGAGCAAGGCAAAAAGAAAACCTAGGATATACCTACTGAGCTGCATTGCCTGCTGCAAGCCCGATTGCCGTTAGAAGAAAGCCCACCATAGAAAATGCTGCTACCCAGAAGAAAAGATGCAAAATCACCGCAACCCAGATTGCCCAGTCATTGTAACCGCCGACATACCGCATCGTCTCCAGACGTTTATCCTCGTCCTGGACCTGAGCTTCTACCTCTAAGCGTTTCTCTTTGTAAGTCTTGTAGACAAAATAGGGTGCATACCCGCCTGTAAGCACCCATAGAATCAATCCGCCAAAAGGAATGAAACTGGTCACAAGTGTCAATAAAAACAGGACCCCCGCTGCCAAGTATGATTTTCTGTACAGCAGGTAGAAGATATTGCCAAAAAAAGCCCACCAAGACCATTTCCATTTCATAACATCGACACCGTTGATGTTAAAACGTTTAAAGGCATCGACATACCAATCAGTCACTTCAGCCTTATCGATATAGGCTTCGATCATCTTGTAATCATACTCTTCTATGGGTGCGTATTTGTTTTCCATATTCTCTTGACCTGCTTATTCTACTGTCTGTTGATACTGCATTTGAAACTCCTGCATCTGCTGCTGATCCATCTGCTGCGTATGTTCAAGTTGCGGGACAGCGATTGCTGCCAGGACGCCGAGTAAGACAATAATAGGAAAGACCCATGCCACCCAGGCATTGTAACCGCCGACAACTCTCATCATCTCTATACGCTGTTCTTCATCTGCATAGTTTGCTTCTATCTCATACTTTTTCGTCTTATAGACCTTATAGACAAAATAGGTAGAGAAACCGCCGGCAAGTATACTGATAATGATCCCGGAGTAAGGGATCATCGATGCAACGATGGATATCAATAAGAGTCCACCGGCCGCTGCATAGGCCTTTCGATAAAGCAAAAACCAGATCCCGCCAAAAAATGCCCACCATGACCAGTTCCATTTGATAACATCCATACCGTTGACATCATATTTACTAAAAGCATTGGCATACCACAGTCCTTTTTCGGGTGCATCAGGCTTACCGACAAAAGCCTCTAGCATCTTGGCCTCATACTCATTTGCCTGTATGCCAGAACTCGCTTCACGGCGTTCAGGGGTTTCCTCTTGTAAAGCTTCCAATTCACTGTTGTTCTCTTCCACTCACCTATCCTTGATAATTAATCTCTGTATTATTTGTATTTAAAGTATATAACCTGAAACTTTAAATAACTTTTTTTCCTATCTTTAAAATAACTTTTCCCGCATTACACATGTTACAATACGCCTATGAAAGAACTTGCCCTAATCGGACCGACGGCCTCAGGAAAAAGTGACCTTGCCCTTAGACTCGCTCTAGAGCATAATGCCTATATCCTCTCACTTGATTCACTGTCAATCTACAAAGAGATCGATATTGCCTCGGCCAAACCTTCCAAAGAAGAACTCTCCCAGGTTGATCACTTCGGAATCGACCTGATCTATCCCGACGAAGCTTTTTCGGTAGGTATCTTTGCCAGGCTCTACAAAGAGATCAAACTCCGATGTGAGAAAGAAGAAAAAAACCTTATCATTGTCGGTGGCAGCAGTTTCTATCTGCGCACACTCATACAGGGGCTTTCTGTCATCCCCGACTACACGGATGCGACCATAGCCAAGGTCAAAGAGCTTCTTCTTGACTTGCCTTCTGCCTATCAACTTCTTTTTGAAGCCGACGAAAAATATATGGAGGGCATTGATCCAAGTGATAGATACCGTATCGAGAAGATGCTGCTGATATATATCGAAACAGGGCAGAGTCCGACAAAATACTTTGATCAAAACCCGCCCCAGCCGATCATTGACAAACTTCCTATTTTTGAGATCGATGTGGATAGAAACTACTTACGCGAAAGAATCGCACTGCGTACGCAGAAGATGATCGACATGGGCCTGATCGATGAAGTCACGGCATTGGAACATAAATATACGCGTCGTCCCAATGCACTCAAAGCCATCGGTATTATCGAAGTTTTTGAATACCTCGACGGAAGATGCAGCCTGGATGAGATGAAAGAAGAGATCATCACACATACAGCACAACTGGCCAAACGCCAACAGACCTTTAATAAGACACAGTTCCCGGAACGAAAACTCTTATCGGCAGAAGAGATTTATCAGGCAGCCTCACAGTTTCTTGGTTAAAGTACCTTGATCCATAGCAACTGAGCGATCATAACAATCAACACGATGCCCATGATATTAAAAACTATCCCATATCCCGCCATCGTCTTGACGTCGACTACACCGCTGCTCATCGCAATGGCATTAGGCGGTGTTGCGATAGGCAGCATAAAGGCATACGAAGCACATACGGTCGCAATCATCATAAACAGCGTCACATTAAGACCTGCCTTGTCTGCAACCGCATAAAGAATAGGTAGCATGATCGATATCAGTGCCGTATTACTGGTAACCTCTGTCGTAAAGGTCACCATTGCCGCCACAATCAACATGAAGATGATCATTGGCATACTTGTCAAGCTGATCAGGTGTGAAGCGATCTCCTCGGCCATCCCCGTTTGTGTAAAAGCCATAGCAATAGCAAAACCGGCACCAAAGAGGAACATGATACGAAAAGGGATGTTGTTCTTATCGGTCATCCACTCCAGAACTGAAAAAGGCGGTGCGAAAAGAAGCAGTCCTGCCGTGAGTAAAATACCTGCTTCACTCATCCCTAGTCCATCATAATAGGGTTTGATCGGGGCATTGACAAAAAGGGTCAAGATCAATCCGCATAAGACAAACAGCACTTTTTTCTGCTCCCTGCTCAATGCCGTAACAGAAAGACTTGGTTCGACTTCAACTGCTTTTAAACCCAGCCCCAGGACAAAACCAACAACGAGGAACATGACAAACACCAAGGGTGCGACCATCCACATCCATTGGACAAAAGCGATACCTTCAAGACCCATCTCTTTCATCACCCCCAAAAGGATCAGATTAGGTGGCGTTCCGATCGGTGTCAAGATACCCCCTATACTTGCTCCATAGGCAATAGCCAGTGCAAAACGCAGTTTCAATGTTCTCTCTTCCGTAAGAAAAAGTGCTATCGGAAGTAAAAGCAGTGTTGTCGTCGTATTTGAAAGAACAGAACTCAAAAGCCCGGAAGTGATGATCAGGGCAAAGATGATTCCTTGGGCATGTTTTGGAAAAAGTGACAGCATCTTATTGGCGATCCATCGGTGGAGTCCTGTCTTCTCAACGGCTATCGCAAGAAGGAATCCCCCTAAAAAGAGATAGATGATGGGATTGGCATAGTTGGCCGTGACTTCCTTCGTCGTCAAAATACCCGAAGCGGGGAAAATGACAATCGGTAAGAGTGAGACCACAGCCAAAGGGAGTCCCTCGTTCGTCCATAAAGTAACCATCAAGACAATCGAAGCCACCAGTAAAGACTGTTGCATCGTAAAAAATATTATCATGCCTGCAAAAGAAATAACAGCAAGAATCAAAGCCACCACACTCTTTTTTGTCTGCATCATGCGTTCATCTGACATTACTCGACTCCTCTCTTAGTCTCACCACATTGTGCCCTCACTTGTTTAAAATCAAGCTAAAAAGAGCTATGCATAAGGAGGAAGTCGCTATACTTTTTCCCATTAAAAGGATTCTGACAGGTATGGCAATAACACAGAAAAAGTTCTTTACGACCAATACACTGGTGGTCTTTGGTATCATCCTGGGCATTCTCTTTGGGATGTTCTTACCAGAATATGCCCTCAAACAAGAAGTGATTGGGAAAGCTTTTGTCAGCTTTTTAAAGATGCTTGTCGTGCCCTTGGTCTTTGCCTCGATATATGTAGCTATTGCCGGCCTGGGGTCACTTGAACAGCTCAAGAAGATCGGTATAAAGACTATCGGTCTGTACCTTTTGACCACGGCCCTTTCGGTACTTCTTGCCATCTTGGCTATCAATATCTTCCCTATTGGTGAAAGCGTCTCGGCAGAGGGGCTGACCTATGCCAAAGCAGACGATGTCGCTCCATTCTCTCTACAAGCCATGCTACTGAGTTTCATACCGACTAACATCTTTCATGCACTTTCCGGTGGAAACATGATGCAGGTCATCGTCTTTGCGATCTTTTTAAGTATTGCCAGCCTTTATCTTAAGCAGGAGCACCAAGACTCAATGCTTAACTTCTTTACGGCGATCAGCAGCGCCATGTTGAAAATCGCTGAATGGATTGTCGCACTGACGCCACTGGGTGTCTTTTCATTGATCAGCTATATTGTTGCCGACCAGGGGATCGAAGTCATCATCGGGCTGTGGAAATATATCCTTCTCGTCCTGGTCGTACTTCTTGTTCATGGGCTGGTTACCTTGCCGGCTGTACTTGCACTCTTAACCAAGATCAATCCCTACCACTATTTACAACAGATCAAAGAGGTTCCTCTCATGGCTTTTTCAACCGCGTCAAGTGCCGCAACACTGCCCGTAAGCATGAAAGTTTCTCAGGAAAAAGGCGGGGTCTCCCAGCAAAGCGCAGCCTTTGTTCTACCCCTAGGCGCGACGGTATCGATGGATGGTACGGCTGCCTATCTCAGCATAGCCGTTTTATATATTGCGAACCTATCGGGTACTGTACTGAATATTGGAGATCAACTCCTTTTGGGAGTCACTGTCGTCGCACTTAGTGTCGGTGTCGCCGCCCTGCCTTCGGCATCACTGGTCATGATGGTTGTCATCCTGCAACAGATTGGACTGCCCATAGAGTACCTTGCCCTGATTGTCGCTGTAGACAGAATACTGGACATGGCACGCACTTCTCTCAATGTCACTTCAGACATGTGTGTGACGAAGATTGTTGATGAGATCAACAAAGAAAAAAGTTCAAAACCCTAAGCGCTATTTGTTGAGAAGTTCTCTGACAACTTCACGATCGTCAAATGGAAACTTCTTATCATAGATGATCTGATACGTCTCATCACCCTTACCCAGGATCAATATGGCTTCATCGCCTTCTCTGTCCGCTAAAGCTTGGGCTATCGCCTCTTTTCGGTTAGGGTTGATGACGACTTTCCCTTTTTCTTCTATTCCACTGACAATGTCGGCAATGATGGCATCGGGATCCTCATGACGGGGGTTGTCACTGGTCACATAGACTTTTTTTGCAAAACTCGAGGCAACACGACCCATGATCGGACGTTTACTCTTGTCCCTGTCACCTCCGGCACCAAAGACGACACGCAGTTCTTTCTCTTTTAAAGAGTTTAGAATCTGCTGCATTCCATCAGGTGTATGTGCAAAATCTACGATGACAAGGGGATCTTCACTGACCTTCTCCATACGTCCGCTGACACCCGCAAAGTTCTCTGTCACTTCCGCTATCTCGGGAATCGTGTGATCGGTAAGCAGGTGAACCGCAGCAACAGCAGCCGTCATATTGTAAAGGTTGAAAAAGCCGTAAAGCTCTGTTGAGAAATTCTCTATATCCTGAAAGTTCTGCATCACAGCAGAGATACCGTCGTTCATCGTGTAGGCGATGATCCGATAGGTTGCAGGGTTCTCTATCCCGTATGAGTTGGCATTTTTAAAATTAAACTGGGCCCGTGTCTCATCTTTATTGATAAGTTTAAGGCTCTCATCTGCAAAGAAACTGTTTTTGACAGCGATATACTCTTCAAGGCTTTCATGGTAATCCAAATGGTCCTGCGTGATATTTGTCAATATCTTTAACGCGAAGGGAATACCTTCGATACGACGTTGTGCGATAGCGTGTGAACTCACTTCCATAATAAAGTATTCACATCCTGAACTGGCAGCCTGATAGATATGTCGGTAGGTGTTGAGGAC
Organism: Sulfurimonadaceae bacterium; assembly: GCA_041546465.1. Classification (GTDB taxonomy): domain Bacteria; phylum Campylobacterota; class Campylobacteria; order Campylobacterales; family Sulfurimonadaceae. The sequence continues at coordinate 1,386 of JBFEWG010000090.1, read as the reverse complement.
TGAAGGTGTTGTCAGACTCTTTCCTTCGACCATCGCATCATTCATATAAAAACCGCGTGTTCCCTGCATTGCCACCTTGTGACCAAGATCAAGCAGGATCGAATAGATAGCTGCTGCCGTCGTCGTCTTTCCGTTGGTGCCGGTGATCCCTATGATCTTGATATGGTTAACACCAAAAAGCGGTGCGATGTCTTCCGCTTTGACAATAGAGTGGGCACCGTTTTCCTTGGCATTGTCTAGATATTTACTGTTTTGAGTGGTAAGAACAAAGGCTGTTTCACTATCACACTCCTGTGAGTTCTCACTCACATAGGTATAGGGGGTATCGGGAAGTTTAATCTTCAATGAGTCTGCTTTCTGTCACTTCGTCAGAGAGTCTTCTCAACTTCTCATCATTGGGATAGGTTTTTAGAGCTGTCTCAAGATAAGAGAGTCCCATCTCTGTAAAGTCATTATGGAAGAGATGATCAAGAAAGTCAATAAAATCATCTTTTGCCGTGATGATCACACGTGTCGAGAACATGATGTTTTCGAACGTCTTCTTAAAATCTCCGGTATCCTCGACAAGAAGTTTGAAATCACTGTACAGGATCCCGTCTTCACTCTCAAGCTTTGTGTTTAATGGATCTTGAAAAAGTTCGCTCAAAGTCTCTACCGTCCCGTCCATGCTTTCGATGATCTCATTCATGATCTCATCAGCATCTTCATTGTCTTCTTTTCGCAGTACTGCATAATAGTCAAAAAGAGCAGAAGCGGCCTCTTCACCGCTCATCGCCATTTCGGCCAGAATTGCTCCGTTATACGCTTCTTTGTTATCCGGGTCTTCTTTAAGCACCAGGGCATATGCCATCAATGCTTTTTTATACTCTTGTTTTGAAAAATTGTCATTTGCTAATTGAAGGTTTTTGTTTAATTTAAAATTTCTCATATCGTCTCCTTCATCCGACTATTAAAGTCTTAGAGTTCGTCTATTTTATTCTCCATACCTATCGGTACGTTCACAACAACCAGTTCAGGATGGATGTCCATACGCAGCTGACGTTCAACTCCGTATTTCAATGTACTCCCGCTGCTTGCGCAACCAACGCATGCACCTGAAAGCTGCACATAGACACCGCCGTTTTTGACAGCGATCAATGTGATGTCTCCGCCGTCAAGTGCGATCGAAGGACGGACCTTGTCGATCACAGCCGATACCGGAGCCATTAGTTCTTCATCTGTAAAAGGGATCATATCTTTCCTTGAAAATTCTATCTAAAATAATATCAGTAAAATAGACAAATTCCACTTAATAAGCCATAAATCATCTCTGTGAAGATTTTTCTTAAGCTTAAAACAATCCCTAAATATCAATGAGCGCGTTGACATATTTTGTCGTTCTCATGC
>JBFEWG010000049.1:0-12732 GCA_041546465.1 Sulfurimonadaceae bacterium | reverse complement strand
GGAAAACAATGCTTCCACGTTACGAAAGCAAAATCAATGAAATACAGGGGATGTTGGCCCAGCTCATCTCTGAAGTCGTTGAAGCTCACACACAGGCACTCAATGCCTATAAAGATCAAAATGCTGATGACTTTGACAAGGTCAAGACAACACTTAAAAGCATTCAGAAAGAGGCTAATGCCATTGACAACGAGATCGTAAAGACCTTTGCCCTTTTCGGGCCTGAGGCACAGGAGCTTCGTCTTCTGATCGCCTATTTGAAAATGACCAACGAACTGGTACGTATCGGTGAAGGCGCGAAGAAATATGCCAAAAGAATGAAAGAGCATTGCCAGGGCGAATGTAACCTGACAAGCCTTAATGATGTTATCATCAAACTGCACAGTTCATCGATCACAGCGCTTAAGTTCATTGCCGAATGCTTTAATGATCATGATAATTGTGACTATGAAGAGCTTTATCGCTCTGTCATGGTCGAAGAGAGTAAATGTGACGATCTTCACTCAATCTTGGAAAAAGACATCCTTTCACGTATTATCATCGAAGGTGAACTTTCCATAGAATATGTTAAAGTCCTCGGGACACTTCGTAAGCTTGAACGTGCCTCTGACCATGCGATCAATATCGCTAAATTGATGCTTTACTCCAAAGAGGGTGGAGAAATCCAAAGCTACTAACATTTTCGAAAAGGAAGCCGATGTCTAAAGCCAGTATTGTCATAGTCGAAGATGAAGAGGATATCTTAGAACTGCTAGAATACAACCTTCAGAAAGAGGGCTATGAGACCATCGGCTTTCTTAACACAAAAGGAGTGATGCAGCTGCTTGAAGAAGAACAGATAGACCTTCTTCTTATGGACAGGAACCTCCCGGGTATCGAAGGAAGTGAATTCGTTGCCGAACTTCGCAGACAGGGAGTACAGACCCCTGTCATCTATCTTACCGCAAAAAACAAAGAGAGTGACATCGAAGAGGGGTTTGACAGAGGAGCTGACGACTATATCACCAAGCCTTTCAGTCCAAAAGAGGTCACGATGCGTATTAAGGCTGTCCTCAAACGTACAAAACCCGACTTCAACAAAGAGATGATCTCCTATCGTGACATCCAGATGAACCCACAAAACAGAGAGGTGACTGTCGGCGGTACGCCTATCGAGCTCTCAAAACTGGAGTTTGATCTCCTGTCAACCCTCATAAAAAACCAGAATATCGTCTTGGACCGGGACTACCTTCTTGAAAATGTCTGGGGTGGGGACGAGATATATCAGGATAAGACCGTCAATGTCGCTATCAACAGACTTAAAGACAAAATAGATCCGAATAAAGACAAAGAATATATCAAAACCGTACGTGGGGTAGGTTACAGTCTGTGCTAAAACTGCATCAAACCTTTTTTCTAAACTTCCTGGCCATCTTCATCGGCACACTTGCCATCTCATCCCTGGTCGCTTACCTGAGTATTAAAACCGCGACAATCGATGAAAATAAAAAACAGTTAGAACAGCACATTCTGCTTCTTCAGATGCAGCTTCCCTATGTCAAAGATCTTGATAAATTTGCTGCAGACATACACCAGCAAAGCAACCTGCGTGTTACTATTATCGATGACAGTGGACTTGTTCTGGCTGAATCCAATGAGGACAAGACGACAATGGATAATCACAGGGGGCGTGCCGAAGTGATGGAAGCTGCAACACAGGACTTCGGCTTCGTGACACGCTATTCCAATACTCTCGGAATCGACCTGATGTATGTGGTTAAAAAAACTGTCTACAAGGGCAAACCTGTCTTTTTCCGCCTTGCCATAACCCTTGAAGCCATCATGCAGGAATTCTATACACTCTGGTACCGCCTGGCTATCGTTTTTTCCATCTTCCTCCTGGTCGGCCTGCTTCTTGTCTACCGACTGAGTAAAAAGATCCGCTATGACATTCAGGAGATCACGAGTTATCTGCATGAAGTCTCTGAAAAGAACTACAGAGCAGTCATCAAACCGCAATACTTTTCAGAGTTTTTGTATATCGCGCTCATCCTTAAAAATCTGGCTAAAAAACTCAACAACCGCGATAAACAGAAACGTAAATATACGGCACGTCTGAGACTGATCAATAAACAGCGTAATGACATTCTCTCCGCTATCGGTCATGAGTTTAAAAATCCAGTCGCATCCATCCAAGGCTATGCCGAGACACTCATAGATGACCCTGATACCGACTTAAAGATCAGAAAACGGTTTTTGGAAAAAATCCTTCAAAACAGTAAAAAGATAACCTCGATGCTTGAGCGTATTTCCCTCTCAGTAAAACTTGAGAATGAAGACCTGAAGCCTTCTGCTACTGAGTTTGACCTGATGGAACTGACTCAGGACATCATCATGAACCTCAGTAAAAAGTATAAAGATAGACAGATAAACTTCTCTGGTGAAAGCTATCCGGTCAATGCAGACAAAACGATGATAGAAACAGTCATCATCAACCTCATCGACAATGCCATGAAATACTCTCAGGAGGATGTCACGGTCTCCATAATTGACAATAAGTTTATGGTCCTTGACAAGGGAATGGGAATCGCTAAAAAAGAGATCGACAAGATTACCTCGAAGTTTTACCGTGTACAAAAGAACACGTGGGACAACTCAATGGGGCTGGGTTTGGCCATTGTAACCTATGTGCTTAAACTCCATAACTTGGAGCTAATCATTGAAAGTAAAGAGAACGAAGGCTCTATCTTCGGTTTTAATCTAAAACCAATACACACATAGTCTTATTTGATTTTAGGACAACTCCTGAAGTCTGAAATAATCTACAGGACGTTCTTTCTTGATCTCTCTTGCATCTGTCTCTTTCTTTAAGATAGGAATGTTTTTCGAACAATGTATATAAGCCTCTTCAACCTCTACAAGTACCCAGAAGACTGTTTTGTTTTTTGATGATAGATATGACGCTCTAGCCTTATCAAATGATGAAGCTTCCAGAAGTGAAAGCAATGACTTTTCATCTAATACACTCGCCTTGCCATTAACATGAAGTCCGACCTTATCGCTGAAAAAATCTACAAACAACATGCCGATGTGAGGGTTTTCGGATATATTTCCTACAGAAGCCAATACCCCGTTACCCTTATAATCAGCATATACAACTCTTTTCTCATCAATCACAGTGATAAAGCCTGCTTCACCACTTCTGAATGAGCTATCGCACTCTCCGTTTTTGTCAGCAGTCGCAATAAAGACCATCTCTTGTAATGCTATAAATGCCTGCATTGATGGTGCCAGATATGACAGCATCTGCCTCCCATAGAAATCTTCTGCTTTGTCCCGGGTGTCAAAGTGTTCTTGCATCTGATGTTCACCTTCTGAACCAGGAAGTGACTTCGACATTTCATCAATACTTGAAGATGAATTGCCACTGAGCAACATGATCGCAAAAATTGTTGCTAATGAGCCGATGAAGACGATACTATAGCCGGTAGGCAGGTCTAAAAGATATGATACAGTTATCGCGCTCAGGGCAAAAGCCCACCCATAAACAAAGGCAGACAACATTGGATCAAAACGTTTCTGCATCGAAGCCACAAGCGCTGGTGCGACAAGCAGGACAAAAACAACTAGTACACCTGCCAATTGAACAGACGAAGTGACGGTGACCGCCAACATCGTAAAAAACATCAGTTCTTTGAGAAAGCCCTGAAGTCGTGGATAGACCTTCCATATCAAGATACCTAACGTTAAATATATAAGACTGCTATAGATAACGTGTTCGATCGGTGTAAAGAGGATATCAGTTGCCAACAAGGCTTTAAAATGCTCCATCCCTTCGGCAGAATTGGCAAGTACCATCATAATACCGCTTGCGCCAAAGACATACAAGATACCGATAAAGGCTTCAAGATGGATATTCCTACGTGTTGCAAGGGAAATCAGAAAAGCACTGAACAGTGCAAACCCGAGGGTAAACACATAGATATATTCACTGTGGAAATATCCCAGGCTGACAGCACTTCCCAAAGCAGCAAACTGCGCAATAGCAAGGTCTGTAAAGATGATGCCCCTCTCCAGCACGCCTTTTCCAAACCAGGCATGAATCATCACCAGTACGATCACTAATAATACAGGTGGTAAGAAGATATCAATCATTACTGAACCGCCTTTGTCAAATAGTCAAAAAGCCCTTTAAGTGACTCGACAGAGTCCAAAGCACCAATATCATGAGGCATGATTATCAGCTTTATATCCGTCTTGTCGACTAAATATTCAGCCGTTTTAGTCGAGTGGTAAACATCATGCAAAATACAGCAAGGTTTTTGCTCTTTTATTGTCTTGATAAGTGACATAGTATGCCGTGATGAGGGTGAGATACCTGGAAGTGGCTCAATTGTTCCGATGCTCTGAAGTCCATAAGCCGCATTAAAATACGCAAGATTGTCATGAAACTGTATCACTTTCATGCCTTTTTTAGACACCATGCGCTTTTGCCATACCTTTAGCTCTTCCTGCCATGAGAGGTAAAACTCTTCCAGGTTTTTTTGATAGATATCCTTATGCTCTTCGTCTAAAGACGTTAAAAAACCCGTGATCACTTGTGCAAGAGTCAAAATGTTTTTAGGGTCCAAATGAAAATGCGGATTGCCATCCGGATGTACATCTCCCAAAGAACGATCAACACTCTTAGGTTTTTGTATAAGTTCAACTTGTGCAGAGAGGTTCAAAAAGCTCTTTGCCTGAGGTTGTACTTTAGCATTGGCAGAGCGTCTGATCAAAGGAGGAAGCCAACCGATCTCCAACTGTGCACCATTCATGATAAGCGCATCACTTTGACGCAGTTTAGAGATCAGAGAAGGGCGAGGTATTACAAAGTGCGGGTCCCAATTCCCCTTGGCTAAAACTGTTATATTCACATGTTCCTTAGCAATCGCCTTAGTGATTGCACCAATATAAGGGTAGGAAACAGCCACATTCATATGCGCAAACAGGGACAAAGGGAATAAAATCAATAAAAGCTTTTTCATGTGAGGTCTCCTTCCTGTGTTATGTTACTCATTGAGAACTTCCATGTCGAAGTTCTCATCATACTACATCTTCTAAAAATCGTGTGCTCCATGCGCTCCGATAGAGAGATTGATCGATAAAAGTACCGTATCCACATCCTCAGACTCATAACCCACACCTTCTATATGCGTATAAAGTGCATCGTTATGGATATATTCCAAACGAAGGCGACTGAACTCACTAAAGTGGTATTCAGCCATCGCCGTATATTTTTTGAATGGCTCTGATGGAAGAACCTCTTCTACAAAAGCATAATCATTTTTATAGATACTCTCATAGCGTGCACCCACTCGGATATTTTGATCATAAGCATAGACCAATTGTGTATAGTAACCCTCTTGTTTGATATGTTGCGCCACTTTTTCGATCGCATTCGTTCCTTCTATATGATACTCATCACCTTTTCTGTCCAGGTGCATCCATTCACTCTGCCATGTCAAAAAGCTATACGAATTAAAATAGTGTTTGATCGTCAACTCCACATTATATAAATGACTCTTTCCATCAAAAGCCACTTCGTGTCCATCATGGTCATGATAAAGACGACTCTCTCCATACGCATATGAAACACCCGGCATGATCGTGGTATAACCGATATCAAAAGAGGTCTTCAAATAAGTCACAGTCAATGATGGCGCATCTGCACCTTCTATTTCAGTAGTCACATTACTGTCATCTATCATTACAATCGTATCATTTCCAAAGTTCTTCTCATTGTCTCCCTGAAGAAGCTCAGCCCCTACCATCACATACTGATCTAAAGGTAAGGTATATTGAAACTGCAGTCCTAGTTCATTTAAATGATCATACCCTAAAAACCCCTCATAGATCAGTGGAGCCTCATTAAAGTCCCAGAAATGATGGTGCTGCTTGTTTAGACGTCCAAAGTCACTTAAAAGCTTACCACCGCGTATACGAAGCCCATCTGCTAGAGTCGTGTTTGTAAAATACGCTTCTTCGATTCCTACCTCACCCTCTTCAATATGAAAGATCGCATCTAAAGAGAAGTTCGGGTCCACATTTGCAGAAAAGACCAATTCCGCATAGTTCAAATTGAAACCATTATCCGAACTATACGCCGAATGCGAATGTCCCTCATGTCCATCGTCTTCAGCCTGTGAAAAGACATCCTCGCTGATACCCGGGATCATCAGTCCGGCTAACTCACTTTGATCTTTGTTACGGCTTGCATATGAAGCATCTAGTATCAAAGAGATGTCTGGAATATACTGTGATTGGACGAAACTTCTCTCTTGAATAGGTTTAACACCAACGACTTCGGCTTGTAAAAGTGTAGCTGCACACACAGCTGTAGTAATAATTTTTTTCATAATCTTCCTAAATATAATGATAATTTTTTTGTTTTTTTAATGGTTTAGGAATAAAAAGGAGGTGCGCGTGAAGGTGCGCTAACAATACGCGTAAATGAAAGATAGGTCTCTCTTCCCAAGAGAGGGACAAACAAGAAGACAATCAGTTCTTGCAAACTTATGGCATCAGGTATATCAGCAGCGGCAAAGACATGCTGAATAATACAGACCTGACAATCCTCATCCACCAGCATATCATCATGATGGTGGAAACTTGAAAGGATTGTACCGACAAAAACAAGAGCCAGTATGAACAATTGGTATTTTTTCTTGATCATGACCGACTCCTTCATTTTTTTGGAATTATAGCATTCCATCCGTGTTAAAAAATAAATATACCTGCTAAGAACACTCTTTTAAGAAAAAATCAATCTATAAAGGTGACGATCTCATCCATAGGTGCACGATCAGGTTGGTAACTGTTCTGAACTGCCGATGTGTCTTCATACCCCAGTACTACACTGTACAAAAGGGCCTGGTTTTCCGGAAGGTCAAGTACCTTCGCAATGATCCGTCCATACTCTGTCGTCGAACCCTGCGGACATGAATCGACACCAAAAGCCTGGGCAGCAAGCATCAGACTTTGCATGTAGGCACCGCAGTCTATCAAGGCACCCTGAGCACCCTCTATCAATGATTTATCTGTACAGACGAAAAAGACTGTCTCTGCTCCGAACCAGCGGTAATTATCATGCCATAACTCCTTACGACGGGCTTCATCCTTGCGATCAACCTCCAAAAGCTTGTATAAACCTGCCCCCGTAGTAATACGACGTCGCTTATAAGGATTTTTCCATTCAAGCGGATAATACTGAATAAACTGATCAATTTCCCCTCCCGAATCGATATGTGAAATGATCGCTTCACCGATCTTGTCCAACACATCCTTGTTTGAAATTGCATACACTATCCATGGCTGCATATTTGCTCCGGAAGGTGTCATGGCTGCCGCTTCCAAGATCTTTTCCTGAATCTCTTTAGGAACAGGTTTATTTAAAAATTTGCGTTTTGACGAACGTTTTGTAATAGCATCGATAACCGTGATGTTCTCCACCTAAAAACTCCTTGTTGAATATAGAATTATATCGATTTTTGTTTCAGTAATCGTTTAAGCTTGAATTTCTGAAATTTGTACCCATAAATTGTGTAAATGTAATCTTTATGTAATCAAGATATTGTAAAATTTCAAAATCAAAACTTATCTCTTGATATGGAGATACTAAAGAAGACGAATGAATAAGATACTCGACAGGTTTTTTCACCTCTCAACGCTCTCTATTGCATTACTGACCCTCCTTGTGACAGGTGCCATCTTCGGTGTCTTATATCAAGAAGCCAAGCCCGCACTGGATGCTTTTGGGTTTGACTTTCTTGCCAATAGTAAATGGGCCCCAAACCTTGAAAAGTTCGGTGCCTTCCCTGCGATCATGGGTTCGATCATGTCAACAGCCTTGGCGATGCTGCTTGCTGTTCCTCTGGCCATTGGTGTTGCAATCTTTCTATCTGAGATCGCTCACCAAAAGCTCAAATCACCCGTAGGTGTTTCCATCGAACTCCTGGCGGCTATCCCCTCTGTTATCTACGGCATGTGGGGTCTGTTTTACTTTGTCCCCATCATTCGTGACCTTTTTGGTGGCCTGGGTATCGGTCTATTGACAGCCGGTATCGTACTTGCGGTCATGATCCTGCCTTTTATGGCTGCCGTCACGCGTGATGCAATGAATACCACACCGGATATCCTGAAAGAGTCTGCTTATGCACTTGGCGGAACAAAATGGGATGTGATCAAAGATATTGTCATTCCTTATGCAAAAGCCGGTATCATAGGTGCTGCCATCTTGGCACTTGGCCGTGCAATCGGCGAGACAATGGCTGTGACATTCGTCATGGGTAATGTCCATAAAATACCTTCACTTATCACCGATCCTGCAACTTCTATTCCGGTCGCACTGGCAAACGAGTTTGCAGAAGCCGATGAAGGACTCTATTTCTCGAGCCTGTTCTACTTGGCAATGGTACTGTTCGTGATCAGTTTCTCAATCATATCCATTGCCAAATTTGCCTTCTTGAAAAGGGGTAGAAGATGACCCATACTGAAAAACGTATCCTGATCAATAAGTTTGTCATGGGCCTCTCCACCCTTTCAGCAATGATTGGAATAGGATTCCTGTTATGGATTCTTAGCATTCTTGTTATCAACGGACTCGATGCCATCAATTGGAATATCTTTGTCTTTGAAGGTGCACCTCCGGGATATGAGGAGAGCGGTCTTAAACATGCACTTATCGGCCAGGCACTTCTTATCGGTATGTCTACCGTTATCGGTGTTCCCCTCGGTATTCTTGCCGGCACTTACCTGAGTGAATATGGTGGTCTAAAGTCCAAGCTTGCCAATACTATCCGTGATATCTCAGACATCATGATGTCTGCTCCATCGATCGTTATCGGCTCCTTCGTCTATGCCGTTGTTGTCGCACCGATGGGTAACTTCAGCGGTTGGGCAGGTATAACAGCTTTGACGATCATCATGATACCTATTATTCTAAGAACCACAGATGATATGCTTCAGCTTGTTCCGACAACACTTCGTGAAGCGGCTTTTGCCCTGGGTGCACCAAAATACAAAGTCATCCTGCAGGTCGTTATCCGTGGAGCAAAAACCGGTATTTTGACCGGTGTCCTACTCGGGGTGGCCCGTGTTTCAGGCGAGACAGCACCCCTGCTCTTCACATCCTTTAATGACAACTTCTTAAATACAGACCTCAGTGAACCTATCGCTTCGCTGACTGTGACGATGTTCAACTATGCGACCAGCCCTTATGAAGATTGGCAGAAACTTGGATGGGCAGCAGCATTTATCCTGTCGATGTTCATCCTGGGCCTAAATATTTTGGGTAGACTACTATTAATCAAAAGAAAGAGAAAATAAATCATGCCAACTATTATCGATATCCCTGAAGAAAAAGCGATCCAGGTCAATAACTTTGAATTTACCTATGCAGGTGTCAGTGAACCTAACCTGAAAAACATCACAATGCCTATTGCAAAAAACAAAGTAACCGCCCTTATCGGACCATCAGGTTGTGGTAAAACGACACTGCTTCGTTCTTTTAACCGTATGCATGATCTATATCCTGGCAATACCTATTCGGGTGAGATCATGTTTGAAGGACGTAATATTCTCCAGGAAAAAGAGGATATGATCAAATTGCGTACGCAGATCGGTATGATCTTTCAGAAACCAACCGCTTTTCCGATGAGTATCTTCGATAACGTTGCCTACGGTATGCGTCTTAAAGGTATCAAGAACAAAACCGAACTTCAAGACCGCGTCGAAAAAGCCCTGAAAGACGCTGCCATCTGGAAAGAGACCAGTAACCGTTTGAAAGATGATGCCAATGGCCTCTCAGGTGGTCAGCAACAGCGTCTATGTATCGCAAGAGCGATCGCAGTTGAGCCTGAAGTCCTTCTTTTTGATGAACCGACTTCTGCGCTTGACCCTATCTCTACACAGGGAATCGAGAAACTTATCATCGAGCTCAAAGAGAAGGTCTCCATCCTTATCGTCACACACAACATGCAACAAGCTGCACGCGTATCTGACTATACCGGATTTATGTATCTTGGTGACCTGATCGAGTTAGGAAAAACTGAAGAATTATTTGTAACGCCAGCTGAAAAACTGACAGAAGAGTATATTACTGGTAAGTTTGGTTGATTTTATTTAATTAAATTACTTTTTCATTGCCGGTACCCGAGAAGGTACCGCTCTTTTAAATTCTATTTTGTATAGGCTTCAATGGCTGCTCTAAATGCATCCAAGTGGCTATATGACCCTGCTTTAAGATTTTCAAATACATTCACGACATCAGCCGGCATACCGATCTCAGCATGCTCAAGATCATCAATATCTGTGATTTCGATATATTCACCGACTTTTAGACCATCTAACTCAGATTTAGAACCCATTTCTACTAGTGTATCATACAACTCTTGTAGTACCGGCACAACGTATTCACCGACATTTGTCTCATCAACATTTGAGATATCAACACCATATTTTTCACATAAGACCTGTGCACTGTCTATATGTTCCTGTTCAGAAAGCTGAATATTGGCAAAGGTGCTCTGATCCGGATAGAGATTGCCTAATGTGATGTAGGCATCACGTGCGACTTTCTCTTCCTGATAAATAAAAAGAAGTGTATCTTTCTGTTCTTGCGTCAACTCTGTAGATGTACTGACTGATCTAGCATCACTGCCTCTGTTACTATTTCCTGATGCTACAGCCGATGTTACCATAATTGCTGCTGTTAATCCTACTACTGCTATATTCTTTAACATAATGTATTCCTTTTGTTTAAGTTCTAGAGTAAGTATAGGGGGATTGCGTTAGTTAAATGTTAGTACTTGATAATAAAATATTATATTTAAGAGGGAAATAATGGATGGAAAGTCAAGCTAGTCGATTTGTCTTCCTGCCATATAGTCGATCTTCCATTCCTTGCCATGGACGGAAGTATATAATTGCTTTTTCTTGCCATCCTCTTTATAGCGGACAATAGCACGGCTTTTCCCAAGTGCTTGTCTGACAAGATCAGAAATCATCTTAGGCGGAGTGTTCTGCAATTTCTTTCGAACTGCTTCCTCCACTTCTTTATTGACTTTTTGACTGCTGCCATACTGTTTCAACACTTTATGAAATACTTTGTCTTTGAGTGCTATAGAAAGAGCATAGATCTGAATAGTCTCATCATATGAGTCTTTGACCATCACTTTTTTTAGCAGTTCGATATCAGCATGATTCATCGCATAATAGTATGACTTCACTGCTTCTTCAGGTGTCGCAAGCGAGTGCTCCTGTGCACCTAAAAAAGAAAACAAAAGTCCAATATATAATACAATAAAACGCATGCTTAACCTCTTTCTTAATATGCTGCTAAGGCTGCTCTGAAGGCATCCAAATGGCTATATGACCCTGCTTTAAGGTTTTCATAGACATTAACGACATCTGCCGGCATACCAATCTCAGCGTGCTCAAGATCATCAATATCTGTAATCTCCACATATTCACCGACTTTTAGAGCATCCAGCTCTGATGTAGAACCTTGTGCAACAAGTGTATCATAAAGCTCTTGAAGTACAGGCACAACGAACTCACCTACTTTATTTTCACGTACATTTGAAATATCTACACCGTACTTTTCACAAAGACCCTGTGCACTGTCAATATGCTCTTGTTCAGATAGTTGGATATTTGCAAATGTACTTTGACTCGGATAAAGATTACCCAAAGTGATATAAGTATCACGTGCAACTTTCTCTTCCTGATAGATAAAAAGTAATGTATCTTTTTGCTCCTGCGTCAACTCCGTAGATGAACTGCTTCCCCCGCCATTTCCACCTTTGGCTGCTGCTGCCGATGTTACCAGAAGTGCTGCCGCTAACCCTGCTATTGCAATCTTCTTAATCATATTTAATCCTTTGAAGTTAATTTCTGGAAGTAAGTTTATCAGTAGATTGTTGCAGGACTATTAATGGAAAGTTAAAAAATCGTTTAAAAATCTTATCTCATACACATTATAAAAAATTATATTATATAGAGATCTCATATTCTAAACAAAACCTGCCAATACTTATAATACAGAACACTCTTTTCTATTTTATGCTACACTTTTTAAAAACAATAAGGTATCTCTTGCCAACAGAAACTACAGTAGAAAATACGTCATTTTTAGGAAAATGCTATATCCATTGGAAGACGAAACATTATGGTCAAAAGATCGAACATATCTCTTTAATGCTTGCCGTCGCCATATATATGAATAAAAAGATCTATCAAGAAGAACTCGACAGTGCTGCTACTTATCTCTCTACGATCTTGGATAGTGAAAGTGATATCGATAATGTCATGGAGTATGTCAAGATGAAGCTTGCATCCTACCAAGAGGACAATGAGGTATGGATGAAAGACCGTCAAGCAGCTTTCAACCTTATCATTAAGAATGAAGAGCTCTATGGGTGTATGAGCGATATTTTTAACTCTGATGACAGTTTTGACGAAAGTGAAGCACTCTTTGAAGAAGCATTAAAACGCCTGTTATGAAACTCTCTTCTCCCATCACCAGGCTTTGTGACACGCTTATTACATCCGGTGCACGACCACTGATTGTAGGCGGTTTTGTACGCGATTTCTTTATGCATAAAAAGAGCAAGGATATTGATATTGAGGTATACAATATCTCCTCCCTCGAACAACTCAAGGCAAGTCTTGAGCAACTTGGATCTGTCCATGAAGTAGGAAAGAGTTTCGGGG
>JBFEWG010000121.1:0-5755 GCA_041546465.1 Sulfurimonadaceae bacterium | reverse complement strand
AGGGGTACTCTTCGTCCCTCAACCATAATGTGCATTCCCACCTCAAACCAGTGTGAACTCTGCTCGACATTCACGCCAACACGCTTAACCGGATGGAAGTTAAGCGTAAAATCCTCTTCTTTGATAATTTCAAAGCCTGATTTTTTAAGCTCCTGAAGATTTTCAAGCAGTGACTTCCATGCATGCATGTTAAACGCAACAAGTTCACCATTGTGCTCTTTAAACCCATAACCGCAAAGGATATCGATATAACGCTCTTCTTCCTTTTTCTCCCTTATGAGCATCACACGTTCATCTGTAAACGTCTGAGTCTCATAAGAAGGAAAAGCTTTGACATTCAGCCCATCATAGTCAAATGACAAGTCGATTGCATAGCTCTCTTTACGCTGTTTTAGACGTAAAGAGGCACGAGGCAGGATGTTTTCGACTCTCTTGATGTCGAGTTTATCCGGTGCCTTGATAGATAACTGGGGAATCTTTGAGGCAACTTCCAAGGCGATTTTATCAATCTGTGAGCTTGGAAACTTTGGTGCATTTAGGATGAGCTCCAACTGCTGTGCATTAAGTTCCGTCATGACCTTGCCTGCCTCTTTACTCTTCGTATCAAGATAATAAAGCGGTTCTACCGGTATAAGATGAGTGTTTTCTCCCACATCGACACCCAAGACTGCCATCTCACCTTCTGACGTCCATGCAAGTGCAAGTTCTCTCTGTCTGGAAAAAGCCACTGCTTTCTTGTGCCCTCTCTTCCAAAAACAGCGTCCCGTGGCTATTGCACCTTCAAGGATCAATCCACCCAGTTTTCCCTCAAGTGTGACTGTGGTTTTAAGCCCCTGTGACAATGTCTTGAAAAGAAGGACCGTCTGTGCATCACCCTCTTTAAAGTAGTCAGGTGGCTTATACGTATTAAAGACTGAATTGGGACGGGCTCTGTTGACCTTCCCATAACCGCCATTTTTAAGCTTTCTGGCGGTATAAAGCGTAAGGTCTACTTTGCCGGAAGCTGCATTGAGATTAAGCTCATACAAAAGAAGACTGGATTTTTCGGAAACTTCTTTCTCAGCAGGAAAAAATGCAAACTCCAAACGCAATATCCAATCATTTT
This sequence comes from Sulfurimonadaceae bacterium, assembly GCA_041546465.1. GTDB lineage: Bacteria > Campylobacterota > Campylobacteria > Campylobacterales > Sulfurimonadaceae. The sequence goes on along the minus strand of JBFEWG010000121.1, from coordinate 4,650 downwards.
GCTCACCATCATTTTCTTCAATAGCAGGTGATTGGTTCTGCTCTTCAGAAGCTTCATCCAGATATGCCAAAGCTGAAGCTATTACATGCTTACAGTTGCGACCCGTTTCACATGAGCATTTCCCGATTACTTTGACACCCTCATCCTGGCTGTAGACATTCACGGTCTGCTTATATAGCTTTGACCCTTGCGTCGTCGCAAGGATCTGCATGATATCCTTGCTGAGCATCGTCACACTTTTAATCGTGCTGAACGAGGCTTCGTTGATGTCGTAACCGAGAGAAAAGAGAGATGGATCAGCAATATGACGGACATCCGATAGGCTAAAGTGAATCATTGTCGGATTATACTATAATTGCTCCATAAGGATTATAATGGACAACGAACATCTATTTACTATGCTTGATGAGTGTATTGATTATGCGAGCAAGGTATTGACATCATCTCAAAGTCTTGACTCATTTGCGATGGTACTGGAGCATGACAACAACATAAGAAGCATAAACTGTGAAGAAGCAGACGATACAATACGTTATGAAAAACTGCTGGAAGCATTAAGGGATGAAGCCAAAGAAGATAAGATCACGGCCATTGCACTACTGTCAAACGTCACGATTCCGGATAACTTTTCACCTGCTGTATCAAGCGGTATACGAATACACATCGAAGAAAAAGCTTTTCAGGTAGAGAATAAGCTTTCAGCAAGGCTTTTGTATATCCCCTATCAGCTCTACAGAACAAAAGAGGACCCCACCGTCCAGATTCAGTTACACAATCCTATTCCCGTGGGAATGGCCTGTGAGATCTTTACCTAGAGATGTGTAAATCTATTCAACTTCTGCTGCTTCAGGAGTTGTCATCAAACCCCACTCTCTGTTTGATTCAACCAGCATAGTATCGATATCTCTGAACCACTCTTCTTTGGCATCTTCGTCATTGAACAGGTAAAGCTGCCTGTTATGGATATGCCAATACCGAGGGTCACTCTGTTCTATATCGCCTTCAGCGATTTCATATGCACAAAAACCGCCATAGACTGGAATGTAGGCTTCCGGGTTCGTTTTGAAGGACTCAAGGTTCTCATTTGATTCAAAATACCACGTCAGCCCCTTGTAACTGTAGCTGAATGTCGCATCTGCCTTATACGCTTTTGATGCTGTGAAATAGGCAACAGGATCATATCCGTCAATAGCAATCTCTTCTACACTCATGATCGCTCCAGGTACCGCAGTCTTGGAACATGAAGCCATAGTGAATACAACTATTGTTGCCATCATAAGCTTAACTATATTTTTACTAAAATCTATAAACATCATCTGCCTTTTTAAGTGCAATTATACCAATCTTCTTTACAATGTCGCCATGAATAATACAAATACGATCAATGGACTTTTCCATATCCCGGATGAAGGAAGTTTTCTGAAAAAACTCATCCTCAACAACCCTACAATATACAATCCGGATATCGTCGACGCTTTTAAAACACTACAGGACCTCTACCCGGACCTACGGCTTGTCCATAAAGAGAACTACTTCTCTCTCTTACTGCCGACTCATTCTCCTGGTCTATCACTTGAAGCAATGCTCATCACGACAATAGACAACGATCAAAAGCTTTTCAGTATATACCATCGGCTTCATTTCGATAAGCAGGTCTACCCGCAAGGCCCTGACGTCATCGAAGCCGATGCTTTCTTACAGCTCAGTGCTGTCTTGGTCAATGCACCTTTGAACAACCGTACAGAAGCCTTAGCAAGCCTCTTGAACTATCAGGTCCAAGAAGCGCTTGAGATCGAGATCACTATGCTCACGCTCGCCGATGGCGATACTCGGACAGTTCAGGAGAACATCCTACCCTTTATCAACAATACTATCGCTCGTCACATGCTTGCTTGCAGACTGGATGATATTGAGTATATCCGCCCAGCAAATCAGGAAGAACTAGGCCCTCTTATTGCCACATACTGTGATCTACCTATGCTAAATGTGGCTGAAGGTATTGAAAGCCTTGAAGACTTTAGGGCTGACCTAATCAGATGTGAAGAGACGTTTATACCGGATTTTGCATCGTCTACTGTCTGCTTGATGTTTTTGCTACTTGAAAAAAAGACATCTGCCGCTATGCTTGAGAATGGGGGATTGAATATCATCAAAACCTTTTTTCGTGATAAAAAAGTGCTATATAACTTACATGATATTAAAGGTGATGGTCAGTTACTGGGAAATTTCCAGCAACTCGGCGATATATCAAAAGAGAGCTAGGAACTAGTTGTTCACGTTTTGGGCACTGTTTGGGTCGAACCACTGTGCCAAAATCTGACTGTCTTGTGCGGATGATTTTGCCGTGCTTTTATCGTACCAATATGCTGATTTGGCCAGGTCTACCGGTGTACCAATACCTTGCATATATCTAAACCCAACCGTCTGTTGAGCACTTCTCATACCCTGTTCTGCAGCCTTCTCATACCAATAGAGTGCCTTGACATCATCTTTGGCTACGCCCTGGGCAAACTCATACATGCCTGCACAGAAATTTTGTGCTTTCATATCACCCTTACGTGCCAATTCCGAATAAATGGCAAATGCTTTTGTATAGTCTTCTTTCATAAAGGCTCTTTGTGCTTCTTCCATACCCTGGCTGGACTCAGCCATCAAGATAGTGCCAAAGAGTGTCGAGATAATAAATAGACCTGTTTTTTTCATAAAAAGCCCTTTGTCTTTATTTTGTGATAAAAGTAGTTTATAAAGAAAAAGTAAACGTATGGAAACAGCGCTGCAAAGGGGATTTGGGATTGTTTTTTAATGTTATGTAATGTTCTTATCGTATATGACAAAGAGCCTCGACTCTTCATCAAGTACACTACAACATAAACAAGAAGTAGTAGATACCCACACCCTGTGCAATGGTAACAAAAATGCCTATTACAAGGATTCTGGCAAGCTTTTTATGTTTTTTGGCGACCTCTCCTGTCAAGGTCCCCTTTCTATACGCTTTTACAGATGTAATCAACTGGTACGACCAAAGGTTGAACGTTGCGATAGCAACAAGAATATGTACGATCAAAAAGCTTATGAAAAAGTTATACGAGACCGGGCTTGACTTCAAATATTCCTGAAACCCACCAGAAAGACGCATACCCGCCTCGAAGATCACAACAAAGACAAGTGTCAAGACGAATATGATAACTTGAGAGATAAAGTGTTTTTTGATCTCACCCTTCACTGCCCATCGGATTGAAAAAAACAGCATAAAAGGGAGCAAGAAGAAAAAGACTCCAACAATATCCAAATACATGGGTGCACGCGTACCCATGAAACCAGGTTCAAAAAACATACATAGGCCTTAATTTTTTTAGAATAATAGCAGGTTTTTATTTTAAGGTGTAGTTTTACATCAAAAAATCGCTGATTCCATGCCAGAGTATGCCTATTTGTGTAATTATGCTAAGATGATATAAAAAAGACATTTCTATGCAAACACAAATCAACTTCATCGTAGATGAAATCGAAAAGCGCATTGTTGGCAAACGTGAAAAGATACAGCTTTCACTGTGTGCATTTCTTGCTGATGGCCATCTTCTTATAGAAGACCTTCCCGGTGTCGGTAAGACAACGCTAGCAAAGGTATTCAGCCGTGTACTGGGACTTAAGTACTCGCGTGTACAATTCACTTCCGACTTGCTTCCAAGCGATATCCTTGGTATCAACTATTTCGATACGAACAGTTCCAGTTTTCGTTTCAAAAAAGGTCCTATATTCTCACAGTTTCTCCTTGCAGATGAGATCAATAGAGCAACACCAAAAACACAATCTGCCCTTCTAGAAGCGATGGAAGAACACCAGATCAGTATTGACGGCAAGACGACACATCTTCCCGAGCCCTTCTTTGTCATGGCGACCAAGAACCCGTTTGAAGAGGTAGGTACCTTTGAACTGCCAAGTTCTCAGTTGGACCGTTTTGCCATTTCATTCTCTCTGGGCTACCCTGATCAGAGATCAGAACGTGATATTTTAAGTAAGACTTCCCAGTTGGACCTGGATGAACTTCAAAGTATCGAGCTCGACACGATCAATAGCCTCAGAGAGGCCGTTAGCAAAGTCCATCTTAGTGAAGAGCTGTTGGATTACCTTCAGGAGATCCTCGCATTCACCAGAGACAGCGGACTTTATACACAGGGACTCTCTACACGTGGAGCACTTGCGTTGACTCGCCTTTCCAAGGCCTGGGCATTGATTCAGGACAGGAACTATGTCATTCCTTCTGATCTTGTCTTTTTGCTTCCTTACGTCACTGCCCACCGCCTAAAGTCAAAAGAAGGCTCATTGAGTCCAAACGAAATCGCCAATGAAATTCTTTCAAACCTTCATCCCGATTCTTAAGGATATCAAGACCCGACCGACAAAGTATTTTATTTTGTTGGTACTTGCTATTGTCGGACTGTTCTCTCTGGCCTACATGCATAACTACAATATTGTCTACCTGATGATGTTCTTTGTCTTTTCACTTGCAGGTGCTTCAAGTATAATCGGTCGTCTTAACCTTTATGAACTCAAGGCCGAGATAGTCTCTTCACAAAACTTTTTTGCCAATAAGGCAACGCCTTATACCGTCAGGATTTCAAATCCGAGTGAACGGGACTGTTTTGCCCT
>JBFEWG010000070.1:0-10486 GCA_041546465.1 Sulfurimonadaceae bacterium | reverse complement strand
CATGGCTTCGGCCAATATGAAGATGCGGGATCCCCTGCTCTACCGTATCCGCCACGCCCATCACTTCCGTGCAGGAGACGCCTGGTGTGTCTATCCGATGTATGACTTTGCCCATTGTCTCTCCGACTATATCGAAGGGGTAACCCACTCTATCTGTACCCTTGAGTTTGAGAACAACAGAGACATCTATGACTGGGTACTGGAGACCCTTGGACTCACCTCGCCGCGTCCCTACCAGCATGAATTTGCACGTCTGGGCATCAACTACACCGTGATGAGCAAACGCAAACTATTGGAGCTTGTCAACAATGGCCTTGTAAGCGGCTGGGATGATCCACGTATGCCGACCATCGCCGGCTACCGCCGACGGGGCTATACCAAAGAGTCCATTATCAACTTCTGTGACCAGATCGGTATCGCCAAGGCGAATTCAACGGTGGATGTCTCCCAACTGGAGTTCTGTATCCGTGATGATCTCAACACCAAAGTCCCTCGGGTGATGTGTGTCCTCGATCCGCTCAAAGTGACGATTGTGAACTATGAAGGTTCTGAACTTCTGGATGCGCCTTACTATCCCGAGGATGTACCCAAAGAAGGATCACGGGAACTGCCGTTCTCAAAAGAGATCTACATCGAGCGTGATGACTTCGCCGAAAAGCCGTCAAAAGGGTATTTCCGCCTGACTCCCGATCAACCTGTAAGACTGAGACACGCCTATATCATCACCTGTAAAGAGATCATCAAAAATGCTGATGGCAAGATCACCGAGATCAAAGCAGAGTATCATCCTGATTCCAAAAGCGGTTCGGACACCAGCGGTATCAAGGTAAAAAGCGCCATTCAATGGGTCGATACCAAAACCGCCAAGCATGTAGAAGTCCGACTCTATGACCGTCTTTACAGTGCCGAAGCACCGGAAGGGGTCGAGGACCTTAATCCGGATTCATTGCACATCATCAAAGATGCGCTCGTAGAGCCTGCCGTAATCACGGACAGACCTGATGAACGCTTCCAGTTTGAACGTCAGGGGTATTTTTACGCTGACCCTCTCGACTACAGCGACGAACACCCCGTCTTCAACAAAATTGTCGGGCTTAAAGACTCCTGGAGCAAGAAACAGCACAAGGAAGTCAAACCGGCCAGAGAAGAACGCAAGCCGGAGAAAAAAGTACAGATCGACGGCGAAGTCGCACCGATGAATGCAGCCGAGCAGGCACATTTTGATCGCTACACTGCCGAGCTGAAACTCAATGCCGAAGTAGCCAACACCCTCGCGCGTGATGAGCATCTGGCATCCTTTTACGAAGCGGCTCTTGACGTCCAGCACAGCCCTGTGACGATCGCCAACCTTGTCGCTAATGAAGTGGCAAGAGAGCTCAAGGAATCTAATGAGCTGAAGTTTGATGCAGCGCAGATAGCCCAACTCGCCCTTATGATCGATGAAGGCACCATTTCCACCAAGATCGCCAAACAGGTCCTAGAAGAGATGCGTATCAGCGGTAAGGATCCGAAACAGATTGTCGATGAGAAAGGACTGGTTCAGATCAGTGACCCGACCGTCATCTCAGAGATCATCGATGACGTCATGGCTAAAAATCCCGACAATGTCGAAAAGTTCAAAGCCGGCAATACCAAACTGCTTGGCTTTTTTGTCGGGCAGGTACTAAAAAGTACAGGCGGAAAAGCCAATCCTCAGGTGGTCAATGAACTTGTCGCCAAGAAATTGGCAAATTAAAAAAGCTGAGCCTCAATAAAGATCTGCATAAATCTTCTTTCAGTCACCGGTAAAGACCGGGGACAAAAAGCAATATAACGACCACTCTCTTCTTTATTAGCCACCTAATTATTAATTTTGTTAATACCCCTTTAAAATTTATGTAATAATATCAGCTACAAGAAGGGGGAAAACATGAAAGAGGTATCTATTTCAAAAAAGGTACATATACCTTTACTCATCACTATCGCTATCGGTTTTATTGTTATCGTCTTTAATTATTTTATCTCTGTCAACGAGATACGCGACGATGTTTATGCGCAGCAGACTGAAGATCTAAAGAGCTTTTTCAATGAAAGCATAGAAAATAAAAAAAGCGTTGGCCTGAGCAATGCGATCAATATTGCCCAGAATTATTACGTCGTACAGTCGCTAAAGACAAAAGACCGGCAACTCGCTATTGAAGGCCTTTCCGGACTCAACACTGTCTTTAAAGAAAACACAAAATACAAAAACATCAAAATACATATTCATGATGCTGATATACACAGCTTTTTACGTGCATGGAAACCTGAGAAATGGGGTGATGACCTCAGTAGTTTCAGGCAGACAATTGTAGAGGTCAAAAAAGAGCAGACCCCTATCGTCGGTATAGAGCTTGGTCGGGCAGGCATGATGCTTCGAGGGCTGGCGCCTGTTAATAATGGAGAGTATCTGGGTTCAGTCGAATTTATTCAGGGCCTAAACTCTATAGTGGTCGATGGCGTGAAAAAATTCGGTATTGATGTCGTCATCCTTATGGACAACCAATATCTTTCTACTGCAACTGCTCTTAAAGATGCCCAGAAGATAGGAAACTACACGCTTGCACTCAAAAAAGATGTGGTCAATCCGAGCTTTTTCGATGAGCTCGATCAGATACAGATCGACAAAGCAGATACCTATCAAATAAGCAATAACTACTTTATCTCTTCCATACCCATCTATGACTTTTCCAAGCAGCGAATCGGATATGCTCTTCTAGGTAAACCGCTTACAAAGGTTGAACATGTAATATCCCAGTCTGAGAGTTCACTGCTGACACAGATTATCATCATGGCTATTTTGGATATTGTTGTTTTAGGCCTGCTTATTATGATCATCAAGATAACGGTCACAGATCCAATGATCAACCTGGACAAGGTCGCAAGTGAATTGGCTGAAGGCGACGCAGACCTGAGCCAGCGTCTAAAGATCAAAAGCAATGACGAGATAGGAAAAGCTGCCCACAGTTTCAATACCTTCCTGGACAAGGTCGAAGCTATTGCTCTTCAGGCTCAGGATGAAGCGATCAAGGCAGAAGAGGCAAGTGAAAATATCAAAGTCCAGATGAAGAAAAACGATATGACCCTACGTCTATCAGAAGAGATGGTCAAAGCAACAACACAGAACTCACAAGACCTGCAGTCCAGTATGGAAACCAGCATAGACAATGTCAACATTGTCAATACCCTTAATGAACAGACCGAAAATGTAATCTTTGACGTTACCACAAAAACAGACGAAGTCATTGATAATATCAGCAACATTGCTGAGATGATTGAAAACTCGCGGCACGATTCTGAGAGTCTGACTGAAAATGTCACCGAGATCTATTCCGTCATCGCCTTGATTAAAGATATCTCGGATCAGACCAACCTGCTTGCCCTTAACGCAGCTATCGAAGCAGCCAGGGCGGGCGAACACGGTCGAGGCTTTGCCGTCGTTGCGGATGAAGTGCGCAAATTGGCAGAACGTACCCAAAAAGCGACAAGTGAAGTTGAAGCCAATATCAGTCTTCTTAAACAAAACAGCGTTTCCATGCTTGAAAACAGTGAAAGAGTTTCTGAGTTCACTCAGGAATCTGCCGGTAAACTTGATGAATTCAAAATTTCTCTCGGACAACTTGTCAATAATGCCCAAACAATTAAAGATGACAATGAGGTCATTGCCAAAGATCTCTTTATGAATATCAGTAAGCTTGACCATATGATCTTCAAACTTGCTGCTTACAACTCAATCTTTGAATCCAAAGTCTCTGATAAGATGACAGATCACCTTAGCTGTAAGTTTGGACAGTGGTACAAAGAAGAAGGCAAAGAGCTCTTTGCCGGCAACAGCAGTTTTGTACAGATTGACCAGTCGCACCAAAAACTACATGAAAACATCAAAAATGTAATGGAGATTGTCACGTCCAAAGAGTGTCTTGAAAATTCGGACAAGGTGATAGAGCTTTTTATACAGACAGAAAAAGAGAGTGAAACCTTCTTTAACCTCTTAGACAACCTTTCTCGTAATACCTGATATACAAGTGTAGGAGCCAGGTTTTCCTACACAGGATTTTCACTTTTTTGATATATTCACTATCGATCCACTCACTGGCTGTGTAAACTTTCATCTTCACGGAGATAACGTTCACAAGCTTCGATAAAAGCCGGAAATCTCTGATAGGCATAAGCCACATGACTCACCGGGACCAGAAACTTTGGCGGCAATTCACGTTTTCCCTCAAAGCCCAGTACAAGCGCAGAAGGCTCATGAATGACATCACATGCCTCCAGAGCAAGCAGCGCATCAGGTCTGGGTATGACCTCGTGAAGCAGATAAAGAAGGTTATCAATAGGAATATACTCAATACCCATCGGGCCTTTTAGCGCGGGCATGTGTTTTTCAATAATAAGCTCAAGTGCATGCAGCAAAGCTTCAGGCGGATGTAGTTTGCGCTCATCCCCTTTTTTAACATACTTAAAATACTCATCAAAGGGGTGATTGGGCAACTCCTCTTTTACGGATATGAGACGGGGATCAGTCAGAGAAAGCCACTCAATACTGGCCATCATATCTCTGGCTTCCTCTTTCAATGCCTCGATTGTCTTCTTGTAGCTTTCGTCTTTTAACTGCAACCCGGCTATATCTGCCTTGCCTCCTGTAATATACGCATAAAACCTTTCCTCAGACGAATATTTTCTTATCTGAGCGGTTTTGGGATGTTCAAGAAGATATTTAATCATACCGGATGGAGTCTCTTCTATCCCGATCAGTCGGTATGGCATATCAATTTCAATATCATAGAACGGATCTGTCCACTCTCCATACCACCTCTTGAACAGGTAGACTTCTTCGTTTCTTTTGAGCACCTCAGCCAGGCTCTCCAGATCCTTTTTAACAACATCTGAAAGAGCATTTCGTTTGACATTGACAGCTTTGATCTTATCTTTGATCAAACGATGCATGATCACTTTCTCCAGGTTATTATCCGTAGGCAAAGCAAGCCGACCTTTAAACGGTTCCATCTCTTCACTGCTGTAAATGTTACGCTCTGTTATCCTCCCTTTTACAGCAAACTTGGTAATATAGCTGAACTCATTCTCGCTCGTATCACTCCAATCAGCCCATACTGCATCGATCACATCCCCCGTATGTTCTTTGGTCGCGAGCTCTTCGGCAACAAGGAACAAGGGCTTAACACCAGTAAAGACTGTCGAATGCATAAAGGCCTTGATAGCGTTATCTATTTCATTATTATCCATGACAAGTTCATTATCTTTTTTTCGTATAGTAGCATGATAGTATTGAAAAAAGAAGCGCTGCGGCAAGGTAAGAAAATAGAACAATGACAAATAAAGAACAGACCTGAAATATTAGAATTTTCTCTTGTGAACAAACTTCTTCCGTCATATCTTTTCACAGACAATGCACAAATGGGTGCTATGATAATACTATGTAAGACCAAGGAAAGGAAAGTTCATAATGTTGTACCGAACAATTAAGTTATTTACAGCTTCCATACTGTTACTTACTCTGAATGTTAACGCTACAACTTTTACAGAGGCACTTTCAATACTTCACAAACATGAAAGTGTCGAGTCTGCACTGTTTAAACACAAAGCCCAGTCTGAGCAAGCCCGGCTGAAAGGGTCATGGGGCGATCCGACATTTAAAATAGCCGCAAAGAACTTCCCTGTTGACACATTATCCTTTGAACAGACCCCTATGACAGGTGTTGAGTTTGGCCTTTCACAAAAAATTCCGCTGACCTCAAAGTATGAAAAAATCAAAAATGCATTTGATGCATTATCCAAAGCATATCGTTATGAAGCGAAAGACAAAAAGAAAAACCTGACAAAGGCTTTTTGGGACATCCTTATTCTTGAAAGAAAGATATCAGGTGAACTTTCTATTTTAAACGATGAAAGTCTATGGATCGAACAGATCCTGAAAGTAAGCAATAGGCTCTATACAACAGGAAAGGTCTCACAACAAGCGATACTGGAGATACAGATAAGAAAAGCCGAAGTAGAGCGTGATATCAGTAACAAAAACTATGAACTCTCCCAAATTGCGGACAGACTGTTCTATTTGATCGGCGATACCCATATAGAAAAGCAATCCATTCCCTGGGGATCTTTGAAGGAAAGTACAAACAAGAGAGTCGATTACAGGGAATTGGGACTGCAAGAAAAGTTAAATGCCAAAGAGCATAGTCTGAATGCCTCACGACTGAACCAGACACCTGACATGACAGTTTCCCTGGGCTATACGAAACGATCGGATATCGACAGACATGGAGACTTCATCAGTGCAGCGATCAGTTTTCCTCTTCCAATATCTGATCAAAGAGATTCCCAATACGGTATGGCCATGCAAGAAAAATTTCAAGCCCTCAGACATTATGAGGATTATAAACGAGCAAAAAATAGAGAAATTGCCCTGGTATCCAAAGAGATACAAAAACTGATCAGCGAGATCGAGATACTTGATAACAAAATAATCAAGTTTGCGATGAACTCCCGATATATCACATCCAAGTCTTATGGTATTGGAAATGCCACCTATATCGAACTCTTGCAAAGCGAACTGAAACTTCAAAACATCCTTATGCACAAAGTAGAACTTGAAGCCAAAAGGGATATGAAAAGAGTAGCGTTAAAATATATCAAGGGGGAGCCTCTTCATGATTAAATTATTAAGATCCATACTTCTCATCTTTGTTCTGTTGTTTACAACCGCGTGTATGGAAGAGCCTGTACGCAATACGGCACAGCCAGATGACAAACACGATCACACACAACAACATGTTTACTATACCTGTTCAATGCATCCGCACATCAGAGAAGACAAACCGGGAAAATGTCCAATTTGTCATATGAACTTGACCAAGATAGTAGTGGATGAAGATAAGCGTTCAGCCATAGAACATACCTCGATATTGTTGAAGTCTCAAAAGCACAGCGCTGCAGAGGTCGTTGCGAAGGTAAAACTGAGAAAGACACAACTCAAACACTTCAAACCTGATTTTTTCCCTGTGACCAGTATGAAGATGACCAAAAAGATCCGTCTTCTTGGATCAGTGGTACAATCTGAAGAAAAAGAGAGCAATATCCCTGCTAGGATTAGCGGCCGCGTTGAAAAAGTGTATGTCAAGTCCACAGGAAGTATCATCAAAGTGGGTGACCCTGTTATCGACCTCTACAGTCCGGAACTTATCACTGCGGGTGAAGAGTATCTGCTTGCACGAAAAAGTTATGCAGCAGACAAATCAAAAGTCTTCAAAGATATGCTCAGTCAAAGTGTAGAAAGACTAAACCTCTGGGGAATAAAAAACTTTCAACTGGAAAGATGGCACCAAGACAAAAAAGTACCCAAAAAGATCACCATCTATTCCAATACCACAGGCATTGTCCGAAACAGAAATGCGACTGTCGGAAAATATTTCAAAGAGGGACAAAACTTTTTTGAGTTATCTGATCTGTCAGCGGTTTGGGTGGAGATGGATGTGTATGAACATGATGCATCATTGATAAATATAGGCCAAAGACTTGATTTAGAGTTTACGGCTATTCCCGGGGAGACCTTGACCAGTGAGATTGACTTTATAAACCCTGTCCTGGATACAAAATCAAGAACGCTTAAAGTCAGAGCGACGATAGAGAATACAACCGGAAAACTCAAACCGGGTATGATCGCCAATGCCGTCTTGAACCTTGATATTGAAGGTATGCCTTTAGTAGTCCCTAGAACTGCTATTATCGATACAGGCAAGCGAAAAGTCGTCTGGGTCAAGGTGACCGATGAGAGTTACCAGGCAAAACCTATTCATGCCGGTTATGAATCCGATGGTTATGTGGAGATCAAGCATGGGCTTTCAGAAGGTGAAGAGGTCGTCATTGAAGGTAATTTCTTATTAGATGCGCAGGCACAGCTTTTTGGGGGATACGAAGACATGAAAACGACTAAGATTTCAGGACACAATCACTAAGGAGTTCTAATGATTCAGAATTTAATAGAACTGTCTATTCGTCATCGTGCTATTGTTGTCATAACGTTTGTCTTTATCGCCCTTTTGTCGGTATTCAGTCTCAATACTGCACGAATCGATGCTATTCCAGATATTGGAGAGAACCAACAGATCGTATTTACCGAGTGGCCAGGGCGTTCTCCCAAGGATGTTGAAGAGCAGATAACCTACCCCTTAAGTGTTATGATGCAAGGTATTCCAGGGGTCAAAAACATACGTGCCACCTCTGCTTTCGGCTTTTCCATTATCTATGTCATATTTGACGATGATATCGATTTTTACTGGAGTCGCAGTCGTGTATTGGAAAAACTCTCTACCTCTGCTTCCGAACTTCCCTCCGGTATAACGCCAAAAATGGGCCCTGATGCTACGGGTCTTGGACAAATATTTTGGTATACCCTCGAAAACGACAAAGACTCCGAGCATCCCAAGTCATTGGCAGAACTTAGATCCATTCAGGACTTTTATGTCAGGTACCTGCTTCAAGGTGTGGAAGGTGTCAGTGAAGTTGCCAGTATCGGAGGCTTTATCAAAGAGTACCAGATCGATGTCGATCCCAACAAACTCTTTGGTTACGATGTACACTTCTCGACATTGATCAAAGCGATTCAAAACAGCAATATCGATGTAGGTGCTGAAGTCATTGAAGAGGGAGACAGAGAGTTTATCGTCCGTGGAAAAGGATTTTTCAACACTGTCAACGACATTGAAGATGTCGTTGTTGCTGTCAAGAATGACTCACCAATTCGGGTAAAAGATCTTGCCAGTGTCAATATAGGCCCGGGATTTAGAAGAGGTGCACTTGATAAAAACGGTGTCGAATCTGTAGGCGGCGTTGTGACCATGCGTTTTGGAGAAAACCCGAAAAATGTTATCGATAAGGTCAGAGAGAGACTTAAAGTCATTGATAAAGGGCTTCCGGAAGGTGTCAAGCTCGTTCCTTTCTATGACAGGACAGAAGTGATTGAAAGGACTATAGGGACAGTTTACTCTGCCCTGAGCCAGGAGATCATCATATCTATTGTAGTCATCATGCTCTTCCTATTGCACTTTAGATCCTCTGTCCTTGTTTCCCTCACCCTTCCCTTGGGTGTCGGTATCAGTTTTATTCTGATGAAACTGCTCGGCGTCGACTCCAATGTCATGAGTCTCTCCGGACTTGTCATCGCCATTGGCTCCATGATCGATATGGGAATCATTATGACAGAGAATATCTATGCCCATCTCTCAGAAAATCCGAATGCCTCCAAACAGGAGAGAATCGAGATCATCGTCAGATCAGCCCGTGAAGTAGGACCGGCTATCCTGACAGCTGTATCTACGACTATCGTTACCTTTTTGCCGGTGTTTGGTCTGGAAGGAAGCGAGGGCAAACTCTTTGGTCCACTGGCATGGGCAAAGACACTGGCCATGTTTGGTTCTGTTCTAGTCGCTATTGTCCTGGTGCCTGCACTTTCGGTCTACTTCTTAAAAGGTGAACTCAAGCCCCTTGCACAAAACAGTGTGAGCCGGTTTATCATCAATAGCTACAAACCCTCACTCAACTGGATGCTCGAACATCGAAAAACCTTTTTGATCCTGCCGGTTTTGATCTTGATCATCGGAGCCTTTGCATTTACCAAGCTGGGCAAGGAGTTCATGCCTTCATTGAATGAGGGGGAGATCCTGTATATGCCGGTGACGACACCTGATGTAAGTATGACCAAGGCCCGTGAGTTATTAGCCTATACCGACAAAAAACTGCAGGAGCATCCTCTTGTTACCAATGCGATCGGTAAACTGGGAAGAGCTGACACGGCCATAGACCCCGCACCCATTGCGATGTTTGAGACAGTCGTCAAACTCATCCCTCAAGACCAGTGGCCTAAGGGTACCTCTATCTATGACATCATGAATGAACTCGATGAAGAACTTCAAGTACCGGGACTGGTCAATGCCTGGCTATTCCCTATCGAAAACAGGATCACAATGATCTCAACGGGGATCAAAACCCAAATTGGTATCAAAATCTTTGGAGATGATCTTAAAACCCTTGAAAAAGTAGCCGCACACATAGGAAAAGAGGTTGAAAAGGTCAAAGGTGCCTATGGCGTTTATGCTGAACAGATCACCGGTAAGCCCTATATTGAGTTCGATATAGACCGTGTAGCAGCAAGTCGATACGGGATCAATACCGGTACGATAAACAAGATCCTCCAAACTGCTGTAGGCGGTATGACCATCGGACAGTTCTATGAAGGAAGAAAACGCTACCCGATTCGGGTCCGATACAAAAAAGAGCTCAGAGACCGAATCGATGAGCTTAAAAAGGTGCTCGTACCGAGTCCTCTGGGACAGCATATCCCCCTTTCGCAACTTGCAGATATTCAAGTCGTGACCGGGCCTGCCGTCATCCAGTCTGAAAACGGGTTGCTTCGATCTCTCGTTCTATTAAATGTCAGAGACCGTGACCTGAT
>JBFEWG010000191.1:0-1852 GCA_041546465.1 Sulfurimonadaceae bacterium | reverse complement strand
GGCGCTTCGAAAGGCGACACACTTGAGATGACATGGATTGACCGCAAAGGCAACACCAAGACTGACACTACAAAGATCAAATAGTACTGCATGTAGGCAAAGACCTTTCACCCTGTCAGGTTTTGTCTGCAGCCATTGTGTGGCTATAATACCATATGACAAATGATGATATTCAACTATTTCCGCTGATTGCATTCGCTATTATCCTCCTCCTTGCACTGTATAAACTATATGCTATCTTCAACACCCCTGTTTCAGGACCTGATACAAAAACCTGTCATGCACAACTTGAAAAGATAATCACCGATTTTTTAAAACAGGTAGAAAAGGCTGATCTTAGTTCACATGAACTTTTTGAGCTCTTGATCCAACAGGATGAGCTCAAAGACGACATCTACAAAAACTTTAATCACAACCGACTAAATCAACTACTTCAGCAGCTCTTCTACACCTATGACGTTGACTCTCTTGACAAGCTTATCTCCCGTATTCGTCAGCCTGAACAAGATTTTGGCAAAGAAATCAATGCCTAAAAAAGACCTTGTCATCATCGGTGCAGGATTAAGCGGTCTGTTTGCCGCCACACTTCTGCAAGACGACTTTAACATCATTATCCTTGAAGCGAGAGAGAGGGTTGGCGGGCGTATTCTGACCAAAGACGGGCATGATCTCGGTCCTTCATGGATCTGGCCGCATCAAAAAAACATCCTTGCACTAATTGACGATCTCGGACTCAAACTCTATTCTCAATATTCCAATGGTGCAGCACTCTATGACGTGCCACAAGGTGTCCAACGATTTATACCCCCTGCTTCTGCTCCGTCGTTCAGAGTTCATGGTGGACTTGAAGTACTGATTCGTACACTTTCCAGTAAACTGTCTGAAGAGTTAATACATCTCAATCAAGCTGTCAGCAAGATCACACAGACACCTGGCGGTCTATCTGTGCAGACGTCGATTCATACCTATAAAGCCGATTATGTCATCTCAACCCTATCCCCGCGCCTGGCCTGCCGGTCTATCGAATATGTACCCGAACTGCCTGATGATATGCGGACAATCATGTTACAGACCCCCACATGGATGGGTCATACTGCCAAGTGTGTCATCGAGTTTACAGATACCTTTTGGCGAAAAGAGGGATTAAGCGGATTTGTCTTCAGTCATGTCGGTCCCTTGGGTGAAATACATGATGCTTCGACGCATGACAAAGCTGCACTATTCGGCTTTATGCATCATCATGCTTCTTCTTTTGACATCGAAAATACTGTCAAAATCCAACTCATGCGCCTCTTTCCTGACGCTGAGTACACGATCACAAATATCCATTGTACAGATTGGAGAGATGAACGATTCACATCCACGTCAGAAGATAGACAAGGCCTCTCTCAGCATCCTGATTACGGTTTACGGCTTACTCATTTTGAGGGAAAGATGTTTTTTGCGGGAACAGAAACGGCCTATGACAATGGCGGTTATCTGGAAGGGGCAGTCATCTCGGCAAAAGATGTTGCCAAAAGATTACGGTCGATTATCCTTTAGATAATAATAGATCTCTTTGTAAGCCTCCCATGGTGTTACCGTGATATAGGTGATATCATGCTGCTTACAGAATGCCTCTGTTATCCTGGCTGCTTTAAGCAAATAGAACCGCGCAGCCTTTGGATAGAGATGATGTTCTACCTGTGTATTCAATCCTCCGTAAAACCAATGAACAAACTTTCCACCGCGTACATTTCTGCTCGTCCTGTTTTGAAGTTCCAGCCAGGTAAAGTCCTTATAGGCCTCTTCAGGGAACATCTCAAGCCCGAGATGATTTGTAATGATCACTGCACCAAACCATGCCGCCCAT
>JBFEWG010000155.1:0-4034 GCA_041546465.1 Sulfurimonadaceae bacterium | reverse complement strand
GATCACGATCAAAGCTCAGTCTGTGCGTCTGAATTACGTTAAAGACGGTGAACCGTATATCCTTAATCTTATTGATACTCCGGGCCATGTTGACTTTTCTTATGAAGTCAGTAAGTCACTGGCTTCATCAGATGGTGCTTTGCTCATTGTCGATGCGGCACAAGGTGTTGAGGCACAGACGATTGCCAATGTCTATATGGCGATGGAAAACGATCTTGAATTATTACCTGTCATCAACAAAATCGACTTGCCTGCAGCTGAGCCGGAACGTGTTGCCGAAGAGATTGAATCGAGCATCGGCATTGACGCGACGGATGCTTTATTGGTCTCGGCAAAAGCAGGTATTGGAATCCGTGAACTGCTTGATGCCATCGTTGACAGAGTTCCTCCACCAAAGGGTGATCCTGACGCTACAACCAAAGCGATTATTTACGACTCATGGTTTGATCCGTATTTGGGTGCTTTGGCACTTGTGCGTGTCTTTGACGGTAGTATCAAGAAGGGTCAAAATGTCAAGCTGATGAGTAATAATGAACAGCACCAGGTCCTTGATCTTATGTATCCGCATCCTTTAAAACGTCATAATACCAAAGAAGTTCTCGCGGGAGAGATCGGTATTGTGGTGCTTGGGCTTAAAGAGGTCGGTATTATCAATGTCGGTGATACGATCACCGATGCAGCTAATCCTGCTGCTGAACCTGTCGGGGAATACGAACCGGCAAAACCATTTGTATTTGCGGGAATGTATCCGATCGATACGGACAAGTTTGAAGACTTACGTGATGCATTGGATAAGCTAAGATTGAACGACAGCTCTTTATCCTATGAACCGGAGACTTCTGTTGCTCTAGGTTTTGGGTTCCGTGTAGGTTTTCTTGGCATGCTACATATGGAAGTTATCAAAGAGAGACTTGAACGTGAGTTTGATCTTGATCTGATCGCTACGGCACCTTCGGTTGTGTATCATGTCTATATGAATGATGGTGAGATGCTTGAGGTTCAAAATCCTTCTGAACTTCCGGAAGTCAACCTTATTGAGCGAATAGAAGAACCATACGTAAGGGCAACTGTCATTACTCCTTCTGAGTACCTTGGAAATGTTATGAACCTCTTGGTGGGTAAACGCGGTATTCAAGAGAAAATGGACTACCTTAATGAAGATAGGGTCTTACTTGAGTATTCGGTACCTATGAATGAGATTGTCGTCGGTTTTTATGATACCCTGAAGTCGATCTCGAAAGGGTATGCAAGTTTTGATTATGAACCGACAGAGTTTAAGCAGGGTGACCTTGTTAAACTCGATGTACGTGTAGCCGGTGAAGTCGTTGATGCACTTTCGGTTATTGTGCCTCGTACGTCAGCTGACACACGCGGACGTGAACTTGTCAAAAACATGAAAGAGATCGTCCCGCGTCAGCTTTTTGAAGTCGCTATTCAAGCTTCATTGGGGTCTCGTATCATTGCTCGTGAGACGGTTAAGTCTATGGGGAAAAATGTTACGGCTAAATGTTACGGCGGAGATATTACACGTAAACGTAAGCTTCTTGAGAAACAGAAAAAAGGTAAAAAACGTATGAAGGCCATTGGTAAGGTTCAGCTTCCTCAGGAAGCTTTTATGTCCGTACTGAAAATGGACTAAGATGCGTTGCCTGTTATGCGAGAGCCTTAGCCTCAAGCATATCTGTAAGGCATGTCAAAAAGAGTTTTTACCTCCCTCCCTTTATCAACGAAAATTACTAGGAAAAATTCCTGTCTACTCTTTTTATAAATATCACGACATTGAATCCTTACTCTTAAGCAAACATACTAACTTAGGTTATTACATCTACAAGATATTGGCCGAAAACAGTTTTAAGCCTTTTTCAGAACACTTTGAACATGGAAAAAAAATTGTCTCACTGGGTGTTGATGATCATGTAAAGCATGGCTACTCGCATACTGCTATCTTGAATCAGAAGCTAAAGTCTAATCTGATTAAGCCTTTACATTCGAGATTAAGAGCAAGGAACAGTGTCTCATACTCTGGTAAGGACTATCAATACAGAATGCTTAATCCACGAGATTTTTATGTAGAAAGGTTTGAGGAAAATGATGTGATCCTGGTTGATGATATAATAACAACAGGACTTACTTTGTCACAGGCTATACAGGCCTTGGAAAAAGAGGGCAAAGAAGTTTTATTCTGTCTTACTTTGGCAGATGCTGGAAGAGAGAGTAATTGTTAACTCAATGATGGTAAAATTATCAAGAAAAGTTTCGAGATGGTATGACTGTCAAAAATAATAATATATATGTAGCAGAGGGATGTTGATGGCTTACACTGATGGTAAGATTGACTATAGCGAAGAAGAGGTTGAAAATGCACCAATGTGGAGTGCGGGAAGTGTGTACTATGATGATGAGATTGTAGAATACCAAAGCCGCTACTACATTGCTTTATGTAAGACAAGTGCACAGGTGCCTGGTCGAAGCAAACACGGAATATGGAAAGAACTTGTCTATGAAGAAGATGAGATGCCTTTTGACGATGATATAGAAGAGTATGAAGAAGAGAATGAAGTCGAAGAGCCAAGCAGTGTAGACAAAGAAACTGTTAAAAAAGAGAGTGCAAAGTCTTCTGTAAGTGAGCAAAAAGTGACTCCAAAGCCAGTCAAAAAAACATTGGAAAAGAAAAAGACATTAAAAGAACGTCAAGACGAACAGGCTGAAAAAAAGAGAGCAATGGCTCAAGCAGAGAGAGAACGTGTTCAGGCTACGGAACGCAAGATGACGATTGCACCGAGTGAACAGAGTGTTGTCAATGAAGTCCTTAAAGAGATGGAGTTTAAAAAGATCAAAGGATTGAACAGTGATGACAGTAATATCACTTCCAATCTTATCTTAGCTCAAAAAGGAAAGGATGATATCCAACTTGCATGGAAATCAAGTCATCCTGATATTATATCTGAACAGGGAAAGGTCACCCGACCGGAAGATGGGCATGATGTGGCTGTAAACCTAAGTCTTACTGTTACTAAAGGTAAGGCATCTGCCACTAGGTTTTTTACTTTATGGGTCAAAGGCAAAGAGAAGCGTTACAGCGATGAAGAGGCTGTTGAACTTGTGTATGAAAAGTTGGAATTTGACCAGTTCAAGGGAAATAATACAAAAGCAGATGCTATTACAGAGGATATAGAGTTGTTGACAGATGGGCTTTATGACACAAAGATCTTTTGGGCTTCAACACAACGGGATCTTCTTGATGAGACAGGAAAGCTATATAAGAACAGATTGTCAACTGACACTGAGATAAGCCTTTATGCGATTATCACCAAAGGCAAGATAGAGAAGTTGAAAAAGTTTGATCTGAAGCTAAAGTGAAAATAAGTAAAGAAGAATAAGCAGCTCTAAGTCAGCTGCTTACTGATCAATAGGGAGGAAGGGTTGTCAAACGCGTGTCGACAATAGCTCTACCGATTGTAAAATGATACAGACTTTGAAACTGATTGGATTCCAATCCCAGCAAATAATGAAAACTATCATCTAAAAAACAGCCGATACCTGTCGCAGATAGACCTAAGGAGGTCGCTTCTAAGTAAAGCTGTTGACCGATTGCACCACATTCCCAATATAACTCTTTATACCGGTGTGGACCATGATCTTGTATCTGTTGTGAAAATTCGCACAACATACCAAGACTGAAAGCACTGTCAGATGCAATATCCTGATTACAAGATATTGTCTTGGCCTGATATTCAAAGTTTCCTTTTTCAAGAAGAAAGAGTCCTTCCCGTATCTCTTCCCATACAAAACTGTTTTGCATCAATCTTTTTAGATGTGCGGTATGCTCTCTATTTCGAATAAGTATGTATAGACCCTTTTCAAGCTCTTGTACTTGATGTACGAAGAGAACTAGGTTTGCAGTGTTATCAAATCCATCCAGACTTCCTTTGACAGAGTTTAGTAAAGTAAAGAACTGCTCTTGTGTGATTGAAGCATTGTCTCTGTTCATCATCTGTGCCGAACGTCGTTCAAGAACAATCTTTTTTGATTCG
>JBFEWG010000159.1:0-3906 GCA_041546465.1 Sulfurimonadaceae bacterium | reverse complement strand
CCAAGACTTCATTGATGCGCTCTTCACTGACACCTAACATCTTAGCTATACCTTTATGCACATCAACGCACATCTTACATCCGTTCTCTTTCGAGATCAAAAGAGCGATAGACTCTTTTATGTCATAAGATAAAGTAGTTTCATCAAGAAGATACTTTTGAATCATCATATCAGTAGAAAAATAAACCTTTTCATCGAGAGCTAAAAGTTTAAATATCTCACCTAGTTCACCTGTTTTCTCTAGTATTGGTCTGGCTCTGTCTTGAATAGCAGGTGTCATATCTTCAAACTCTGGTAGTTTTATATGTGCCATGTTCTTCCTTTTATTACTTACATCACAAAAACGTTAAGTACTACTTAACGTTTTGAATTATAAGGTATAATTCTTTAGATGAAAATTAATAAAAAGATTTATTAGAATCAAAACCAACAATTATGCAAGGTGAAGTGTGGAATATAAAATTTCAGAGCTTGTTGCTCAAACAGGTGTACCAAAATCAACCATTCTTTATTATATTAGAGAAGGTTTATTGCCCGAAGCTAAAAAATTAAAGTCTAATGTTCACCGCTACAATGATGAACATATTGAACTCATAAGATATATAAAATACATGAAAGAAGAGATTGGTAGTTCGAATGATCAGATAAGGTTCGCCCTGCAGAACAAAAACCAGTCTTTATCGAGTTCACTTGGTATGATCGAGCCATTGATGAACACCTTAAGTGCTATACCAGCAGATGCTGTTCATTATACGAAGAAGCAGTTTATCGAGCATTATAATGTGGATGAAAAACTTTTGGAGAAACTAATCGAAGATGATATTGTAGTTCCTATAAGCTATGATGACTTTACAGACAAAGAATCATCTATTATAAAACTGGTAATGTTGTTTGATGAAGTTGGTATCGACTATAAGATCATTAAGTCTTATGTTCAACATGCCAAAGCACTCAGTGAACTTGAATGTCAAATGCAAACAAGCCTATGTGATGTCAGAAGTGATGAAAACTTTTCTATACTTTGGAAGATCATGTTCGAAACCTTGTTTAACGCAAAACCATATCTTTTTAACCGTCATACCTATAAAGTTCTGTTGCAGTCACTTAAGGATGATGTTATAAAAAAATAGGAGAATGGCACTTACCTCCAGCTGCAATTAAAAAACAAAAAACTTGAAAAAAACCTAAAATAGCATATTGAGAGCATGGCACAGCTATAAGCCGGGTTCTGTATTTAAACGGCTATTCATCTACTGCCTATATTACTATAGACCTCTAGCGAAGCATTACATTGTGAGACTGTAACCAATTGCTTCTTGCTGCGGGTTGGGTTTTCAAGCTCCTGATATTGCTAAAAGGACTGGTGGGCTCTTACCCCACCTTTTCACCCTTACCTGTTGCCAGGCGGTACGTTTTCTGTTGCACTTTCCCTCATGTTACCATGGCCATCCGTTAGATGGAACCCTGTCTCACTGCAGCCCGGACTTTCCTCTTGCCAATGCAAGCAGCCGTAGCTATACCATAGACAGTATTATAGGCATATCGAGATGAAGAGTTTCTAAAATAGTTAGTATGAATTTCAAAAAAAAGAAAAGAGGGACAGACCCTCTTAAAAAGAGAAAAGCTGTGTATTAAGCGAAGTTGATCTTTGAAAGGTCAGGAACGACCAGTTCATCTGTAAGCAAAGGATACCCATGAGATCTTAGTACATGTTTCATCAGTTCCAAGTGCTCGTCATCTATTACTTCAGCGGTGACCGTATGCGGTTTGATACGTAATTCAACTCTTACTGAAGTGAAACCTGCATTTCCAAGTGCTGTTCTTATTGTAGCAGCACAGGCACCACAACTTAGGTCATGCATTTCTAAGGTCTGTAGCATTATTATTTAGCCATAGCCTTAGTTACCGCTTTACCGATCTCAGCCGGAGAGACAACAACAGTTACGCCAGCAGCTTCAAGTGCAGCCATCTTCTCAGCTGCAGTACCTGCAGAACCTGAAACGATCGCACCGGCATGACCCATAGTCTTACCTTTAGGCGCTGTCTGACCTGCGATGAATGCAACGACAGGTTTAGTGATATGTTCTTTGATATAAGCAGCCGCCTGGATCTCAAGGTCACCACCAATCTCACCGATCATAACGATACACTCAGTCTCTGGATCAGCTTCAAACATCGGAAGAAGTTGCAGGTAAGAAAGACCGATGATCGGGTCACCACCGATACCAACAGCCGTAGAGATTCCGTAACCCTCTTGAACAACCTGATTAGTCCCCTCGTAAGTCAATGTACCAGACTTCGAGATAAGACCGACATTACCTTTTTTAAAGATCATACCCGGCATGATACCGATCTTACACTCTTCAGCAGTGATGATACCTGGACAGTTTGGTCCAAGAGTTCTCATACCGTGTTTAGTTGCGTGTGCTTTTGCAGCTTGCATATCTTTAACCGGAGCACCTTCAGTAATGATTACTGAAAGTTCGATTCCAGCTTCTGCAGCTTCCATTACTGCATCACCAACGAATGCAGGCGGAACGAAAATCATAGATACTGTCGCACCTGTTGCTGCTACGGCTTCTTTGACTGTATTGAAAACCGGTTTGCCAAGGTGCTCTTGACCACCTTTGTTCGGTGTAACACCACCAACGATCTGTGTACCATATGCGATACATTGCTCAGCATGGAAAGAACCTTCTTTACCTGTGAAACCTTGAACGATTACTTTTGTATCTTTGTTGACTAAAATTGACATATAATTAGTTTCCTTTCGCTGCTGCTACTGCTTTTGCTGCACCGTCACCCAGGTCAGCACCAACAATTAGATTAGAGATATTTGCATTTTTTAGAATTTCTGCTGCTTCTGGAGCATTTGTACCATCAAGACGGACGATAACAGGAACGTTAACGTCAGTAAGCTTAGTTGCTTCGATAATACCGTTAGCAATACGGTCACAACGTACGATACCACCAAAGATGTTTACGAAAATCGCTTTTACATTCGGGTTTTTAAGAATGATCTCAAAACCTTTAGCAACCGTCTCAGCATTAGCTGAACCACCAACGTCAAGGAAGTTAGCCGGTGTTCCACCCATGTGGTTGATCGTATCCATAGTACCCATTGCAAGACCGGCACCATTAACCATACAACCGATCTCTCCGTCCAATGCGACGTAAGAAAGACCATAGTGAGATGCTTCAACTTCATCCGGATCCTCTTCAGTAAGGTCTCTCATGTTAAGGATGTCTGGTTGACGTCCAAGCGCAGAGTTGTCAAATCCCATCTTTCCGTCAAGTGCAAGGAATTCACCTGAACCAGTACGCACAAGTGGATTAATCTCGATCATCTCAGCATCGTTTTCCATATATAGTGTGAAAAGTTTTTGTGCGAAAGAGATGATGTTCTTTTGCTCGTTTTTATCTGTAATACCAAGACCAAAAGCTAAATCACGACCATGGAAACCTTGAAAACCGATAGCTGGGTCAACCGGTACGACAACGATCTTCTCAGGAGACTCTTCTGCAACAGTCTCAATCTCCATACCACCTTCAGTAGAAGCCATGATGATCGGCATTTCACGTTTTCTGTCAAGTACAACAGAAAGATAGAACTCATCTTTAATATCAGCACCGTCTTCAATGTAAAGCTTTTGAACAAGTTTACCTTCCGGACCAGTCTGGTGTGTTACAAGTGTCATCCCAAGAATCTCGTTAGAAAGCTCTCTTACTTCATCTAAAGATTTAGCCAGCTTAACACCACCGCCTAGACCACGACCACCAGCATGGATCTGAGCTTTTACAACCCAAATCGGACCACCAAGTTCTTCTGCTGCTTTAACTGCGTCTTCAACGCTTTCAGCCATTATACCCTTTGGTGTAGGTACGCCGTATTTTTTGAAAATCTGT
>JBFEWG010000034.1:0-16405 GCA_041546465.1 Sulfurimonadaceae bacterium | reverse complement strand
GTGATTGGAGAAGCACTATGTGCATGTTTTTTGACAAGCTTTGCCAGTTCTTCGATCGTTATCTCTCCAGTACTGCCGACATTGACGACTTCGCCTTTGCTTTTTGGACTGGTACAGAGTCGATCCAGGATCTCTATTGTGTCTCGGATATCCATGAATGCACGTACCTGTTTCCCATCTCCAAAGATTGTGATCGGGTCACCTTCAACCGCCTGTCTTACAAAGCGGGGTACGACCATACCGTATTTTCCTGTCTGATTGGGACCGACGACATTGAAAAAACGTACAATAGTGATATCCATCCCGTACTGACGGGCATAGGAAATTCCCAGCGCCTCATCGGCAAGTTTGCTCAAGGAGTAGTTCCAGCGTGTGTTCATATCGGGGCTGACATAGAGTTCCATCTTCTCGTTCAGGGCTACGTTACCGGGGTGATTGCCGTAAACCTCGGAAGAAGAGGCGATAATGAGCTTGGTGTTCCAATGACTTTTATGCAAGAAGCGTAGCAACCGCTCACATCCGGAGATATTGGTCGCCAAGACGGAGATGGGATCGGACAAGACTCTGAAAAGACCGACGACTGCTGCCATATGATAGATACGGTCTGCCCATGAGATCGCTTTTTCAAATTCATCCCATACCAGAATATCGGCTTCATCAAAAATAAAATCAGGATGCTCTATCAGTTCGGCAATGTTCTCACGCCGTCCTGTTGAAAGATCGTCGACAACGTGTACCTTGTCACCGTGTCTAAGATGGAATTCTGCTAAGTGAGAGCCGATAAACCCGGCTCCGCCGGTAATCAATACATGCATTACATCCTCCACTTATTAAATACTACTCCTTATTGCGTAAATCTAAACTTAAATTAAGCTGTTGCGGGTTGTGAAAAAGAAGTTGTCTATGTGTGAAGAAAAGAAAAAACTTCAATAATTTTTAATAAACAGGCTGGAATCTTATCTAACTGTTAGTTCTTTTTTATTATCCTTTATACAATTTTATGATGAAAGAAGTGGAATGAAACAGATAGCAAGCCTTATCCTTACTTTGGTTCTTATAGTGGGGTGTAGTAAAAAAGGGCCTGAAGCCAATACTGACCCTGTGTTGATGTCGCCGGAGATCAAACTCTTCAAGCAGTCTCTTCCTGTACAAAAAGAGGTGCTCGATAAGGCATATAAGAAGATAACGCCAAAGATCGGTCTGAATGACATGCGTGACTTGAAAGGGACTTCCTTTAACGGTGAATTTGTCTTTGATGAACAGGAACTTCCTTTTATCGAATATCGTTTTGACAAACCTTATATCATCAAAAATATCCATCTTAAGAGAAGCGGATTTGTTGTCGACGGTGATGCCTCAAGTTCAAACATTAGAAAGTTTGAGGTACTTTTTTTGGATGCGATGAAAACGCCTAAGTACAGTGATGAATTGGCAAAAGAGAGTACAAGTATCGATGATATCAATAATGTTCAGGCCAGCGGATTTATTCTCAAGACCCGCAGTGTCTATACCAAAAAAGGCCAAAAGGTTGACGAGAATGATGTCGTGGCAGCCTTTGACGGACGTATTGAAGTCGAAGTCATCGATGCGGATTATATTTATGATATCGTCGCACCGGTTCTTAGTGATCGGGATTCGGATACGTCGAATGAAGAGCTGCTGAAAACGATCGCACTCTTGAACGGTGAGCTTTTCAACAGGCTTCGCTCACAGCGTGGTGATTTTAATATCCCGACGACGTCCGTCCTTTATCTTCCGGATGATGCGGATATGCACTATGCGGTTGCCCATACCGAAGATATCTATCGAACGGGTAAGTATAAGACAGTCACCGGCGAATATAAGATTTTTATTTTCAGCGAAAAAGCGGAGTTTGATGCCAAAGGCAATATACGGGTAAAGAAACATGAAATTGAGATCAAAGACTCGAAAAGAAACTTCAAGACAACGACACAGCTTCCTGAACATGAAGAGTTCATTGATTTCAGTGAGGGGCTTTAATGCGTACAGTCCAGCTGCCCAAGATGGGCTTTTACTTTATGCTGGCCCTGATCATAGCCAAGCTTATCTATCTCGGCTTTGAATCCTACTATAACGGTTTTGTCATCGATGTCGTTACTTCCACGCATGTCGACAAGAGCCTTCTGGAGCGGCTGGAATCTTTTGGTAACCGTGTCAGCTCAGTGGGTATCACTCTTCTGTTGATCCCAATCTACTATCTTGTTGCAAAAAAGTTTCTGGAGTTTCATAAGGGTGTCATGGTTATCATCGTCGTTGTGCTTAGTGTCTCGACATATTTCGGTATTCATAAAGGTCTCAACAAGGCTGTGTATGAGATTGTCCAACAAAACAAGGATAAACGATATGAGTCATATTATATCGAGCTTTTTAAATATGGGATGTTGACCGGAAAACTGGGATACTCTACTTTTATTCCGAAGGAAAACCTTGACAATCTCTCAATCTATGACAAGGTGATGATCTCCAATCTCTTCTTATTGACACAGATCGATAAAGAGCTGATCAAGAAATTTGTCCAACGTGGTAAGGAGAGTTTCTTTGATATCTATATCCACAAATATTTCCAGGAAGATTATAATGAAGCCCGCTACCGGTTTGAGGATATGGCATTACGTATCCAGGAGAACTGGGATATGTACAGTGACGGTATCGATGAGATCAACCAGGAGTTCTCTCATATCGATTCACCCGTACAGCTCAACGAAAAATATGCAAAGTTCACCAAAACGATAAAACGTGAATATACCAAATACCGTATCAATGTACGACAATATACTAATATCCTCAATGCCAACCTGGCCAAATCAAAGGAACTGAACCTTGATCTGATCAGCTATTTTGCACAGGATAACTCGATTATGAGTAAAAATGAGTATGATGCCATCATGATGAAGTATTTTAATCGCGATATTGATCCTCAGCGCTGGTGTGAAGGTACAGCATGCCCTTCAACACGTAAAGTTCTGCAGGTGATTGAAGAGGAAACCAAGGCTGATTGGGACAGAAAATATAACAAGTTGCCACTAAATCTTTCTCAAAAGCAGTATTTTAAACATCCGCTTATCCGTCAAAAAGTAATAAACCAGCTACGTAAAGAAGGGATGGCGGTCAAGTCCACTTTCAATTACTCCAAAAAAGAGTACATCGCAGGGTATATGAAGACAGTAGATAATCTCTTTCAGGAAAAGAAACGAAAGTTTCAACAGGATTTTGAAAAAAGAACAGGGATGAAAAACATTAAAATCGGACTCTCTTTCAATGAGTTTGCAGCCTTGTATAAAAAAGAGATTATGCTTCAATATGAAGAGAAGAAATATGGTCGTGTCATGTATCAGATGATCCTTGAAGGTGATCTGACAGGTTTTTATGAACGTCTATATAAGCCGATGCTACGTGAAAAATATTATGATCAGGCTTTTCCTGAAGAGGAAGATTTTGAGGTCAAGCTTGCAGAGTATGGGGATACGGCTATCAAGATGTTGTATATCCCTCCGTTTGCGATCTTTATGTCTCTGGTCGCCGGTCTGCTGAATATCGTCAGCGTGACGGTTTTGATCATCTTTTTGGCTTTTCACAAAGATGCATCGTTCAAAATGCTTGTGGCCAAGACCGGTACAAAACTGCTTATCTTCGCTATGCTTATTTATCTTCCGTACAGCTTGGGAAAAAGCAAGGATGTATTGCAGCCTTACACAGTGCTTGATACCTTTAAAGGATCGGTATATGATCCATATATCAAGACCCTTAACTGGCTGTTGATCGTAGAATCTATTAACTACAATACCTTCTACTCCCTGTTGATGAACACAGGACTGATCAGCAGTGTCGAGGATGATTATAAAGCAAGACAGGTGATGCACAAGGTGGCGAGAAAACTCACCGGTCTTAATGACAGTGCCAAAGAGAGGTATCTGGAGCGTTGATCGTGGAGAAGGTCTGAGTTACGCTATAATTCCAAAAAAAATTTTAGATGGATGAACATGAAATTTATTGAAACACGCGGTAATGACGGAGTATTGCCATATAATGTCAGTTTTTCACAAGCTATTTTAAGCCCAATTGCTTCATACGGTGGTCTCTATGTGCCTTTGAAGCTTCCTGATCTTGGTCAAGTCTTTTTAGAGAAGCATCGTGACTCAAGCTATAAGGTCATGGCGATGGATATGCTTCGTGCTTTCGGAATTGATATTGACAAAGATGTGTTATACGAGGCATTGGATCTTTATGATGATTTTGACGATGCGGCCAATCCGGTACCTGTGGTCAAGGTAAGTGAAAATCTTTATGTCAGTGAACTCTATCACGGTCCGACACGTGCGTTTAAAGACATGGCACTGCAGCCATTCGGTGTTGTCCTCTCATCGATTGCTCAGAAAAAAAACGAGAACTACCTTATTCTTGCCGCTACAAGCGGTGACACCGGTCCAGCTGCCTTGGAGACCTTTAAAAACCGTCCCAATGTACAAGTGGCTTGTCTCTATCCTGATGGAGGGACATCTGATGTTCAGCGTCTACAGATGGTCACTGAGGATGCTAAAAACCTAAAAGTGATCGGAATCAAAGGTGACTTTGATGATGCGCAAAATGCATTGAAAACGCTTTTGGCATCTGAGAGCTTCAAGGCAAAACTTAAGGAAGACCACATCTCTCTTTCAGCTGCCAACTCTGTCAATTTCGGACGTATTATCTTCCAGATTATTTATCATATCCACTCTTATCTTGAGCTTGTCCGTCAAAATGAGATCAGGATGGGTGAGAAGGTCTATCTGAATGTTCCGAGCGGAAATTTCGGTAATGCTCTTGGCGGGTATTATGCGATGAAGATGGGTCTTCCTGTTGAGAAGATTATCATCGCTTCCAATGAGAACAATGTGCTTACACGCTTGATCAATGACGGAAAATATGACCTTAGAGACTCTTCTGTTGTCTCGACGACATCTCCGGCAATGGATATTCTGAAATCATCCAATGTTGAACGTATTCTTTTCGACATGTTCGGTTCACGCCGTACAAAAGAGCTGATGAATGACCTGCAGGAGAAAAATGTTTATGAGTTGAGCTCGGATGAACTCTATACACTGCAGACTGTCTTCTCTGCTGATTTCTGTACAGGGGATGAAGGTAAGAAATATATCAAATCAGCTTTTGAAAAGGGCTATCTGATGGATCCGCATACTGCGACCTGTTTCAAGGCAAATGATACCTGTGCGCAAAAAGGTATCAAAACAATTGCCTATTCAACGGCTGAATGGACCAAGTTCTCTCCAACAATTGCCAATGCATTGACGGGTGAAGTGGATGCACATGATATTGATGCTTTGAAATCTATCTCGACAGAAGCTGGAGTCAAGATTCCGGAAATGATCAATGAGCTTTTTGATAAGGAAGTGACTCAGACGACGATCATAGATAAAGAGGATATAGAAAAAGAGATACTCTCTTTTGTATAGATAAAGCTCATGGCTTTATCTACTGACTGCGGTGCAGTGGATGTTGGTAGTCATTACGCTCGCAACCGCTAAAGACTGCACCTAAGGCAATCACTGCCAACATTAGTAACACAGCTTTTCTCATAGTTAGCCCTCCTTGTTTTCATATTTTTTTAAAGACATACTGCTTTCCATGATCTTGATCTCCTCTTCGCCGGGAATCAAGATCTTTTTATCAACTTTCAAATGTTTTGCTTTGATTTTGTTAGGATACTCTATTTGAGTTAAAATATGCTTGATAGTATTGATACGTGCTTTCTTTTTGTTGTCTGAACGTATAATTGTCCACGGGGCATGAGCTGTATGTGAAGCCAGGAGCATGGAGTATTTTGCGATGGTGTATCTGTCCCACATTCCTTGTGATTTTTCATCGACAGGGGAGAGCTTATACTGTTTAAGAGGGTCGGTTTTACGTTTGTTGAACCGGTTCGCCTGCTCTTTTTTGGAAACGGAAAAATAGAATTTACAGATGATGATGTCCGAGTTGGCAAGCATGCGTTCAAACTCGGGTACTTCGTGCAGGAACTCTTTGTGCTCTTCCTGAGTACAAAAGTTCATCACCGGTTCGACACCGGCACGGTTATACCAGCTTCTGTCAAAGAGGACGATTTCACCTGCGGCAGGAAGATGGTGCGTGTAGCGTTGGAAATACCACTGCGTCTTCTCCGTATCTGAAGGTTTGTCCAGGGCAACGACT
This sequence comes from Sulfurimonadaceae bacterium, assembly GCA_041546465.1. GTDB lineage: Bacteria > Campylobacterota > Campylobacteria > Campylobacterales > Sulfurimonadaceae. Next base: position 10,198 of record JBFEWG010000034.1, on the reverse strand, counting down.
CTCGCACCGCGCGGGTTGAGATGTTCAGTGATACGTTTGATAGTACCCCCTTTACCGGCAGCATCACGCCCTTCAAAGATCATCATGACCTTCAAGCCTTTTTCCTTGATATGGTTCTGCATCTTCAAGAGCTCTATCTGGAGTGTCTTTAACTCTTTTTCATACTCCAATACCTCCTCTTTGATCCAGACAGGAACACGTTTTGATTTACTTTTTTTGTTGCGGCGATTGTCTTTGTCTTTTGGGATGTCCGACTTTTCTCTTCGGTCGGGATGTACATTGGCATCTATTTCAGAAGAATTTTCCGCATCGTTAGCGATCATATCCCGTTTACTTCCCATAAGAACTCCTTTGTAGGGGCTTTCAGTCATTATATGACGAGTAGGATTAAAGCAATGTAAAATCGGCTAAACGACTCTTTCCACACTTTTTATACAGAGATGAGTGTCGGCGTCAAGTTCCTTGAAAAACATAGTTCTATTTGGGACGATACGCCACATTTTGTAAGAGAACTACAAGGGTGTATACATTGATCATGCCGGCATCGTACCTATTCGGCTGCTACATTCCTTAAGCTGTCGGCATAGAAAATAATGCAAAGACCTGATAAAAATTTAGACATTATAATTAATATAATGTTCACCATAAAAAAGGTAAAATCATCCTCTTGAAGGATTGCAATGAAATATTTTTTAACATTTATAGCGTTATTGACTACATTGTTTTTACCACTGAGTGCACAGAATAAGTTTTTAAGTGCAGAGGAGGCTTTTGTCTTAAAGGCCGAAGTCATACAGGGTAAAGCGGTTGTAAGCTTTGATTTGGCATCGGATATCTATGTGTATACAGAGCAGGTGTCAGTAGAAATCAGCCCGAATGAGGATGTTGAAGTCGGTGATTTTATGCTGCCTCAAGGGCATGAGCATGACGGTGAAATCGTCTATTTTCACGGACAGGTATTAGAAATTCCCTTGCGTGCGATATCTACTAAGCCGGGCATTGTACCTTTTGAACTGAAAGTGAACTATCAAGGGTGTTCAGAACTGGGACTCTGTTATGAACCAAGTACAGATGTGTTTAATCTTGAGGTGGAGTTGTCTGCATTAGGTAAAGTTGAAGAGAAGGCCGCAGCCAAAGAAATCATGAATACGACGTCTGAAGGCTCAAAGGCAGAGTCTCAAAACAATGACCCGATAACAGAACTTCTTTCAGGTGGGAATATCTTCTATATTCTGGGCGGCTTCTTTATCTTCGGTCTGCTGCTTTCTCTTACTCCCTGTGTCTTTCCGATGGTGCCGATACTTTCAAGTGTGATCGTCTCCCACGGTTCGGATATGACGACAAAAAAAGCCTTTTGGCTCTCCATGGTCTATGTCCAGGCAATGGCCATCACCTATACGATAGCGGGCGTAATTGCCGGTCTTACAGGCGCGGGTGTCCAAGCTGCATTTCAAACACCGTGGGTGATCGTCAGTTTCTCGGTTGTCTTTGTGCTTTTAGCACTTTCAATGTTTGGCTTGTATGAACTTCAGATGCCTCAATCCCTTCAGTCCTACCTTAATAAGAAGACCGAAGGAAGCGGGAAGGGCTATACATCGATCGCCATCATGGGCCTTTTGTCAGCACTGATCGTCGGGCCATGTGTAGCAGCACCGTTAGCGGCAGCCTTGGGCTTTATCTCACAGACCGGCGATGCTTTCCTTGGCGGTGCTGCACTCTATGCTCTCTCTATGGGTATGGGGATACCGTTACTGATCGTAGGTACAGGAGCCGGTAAATTCATGCCTCGTCCGGGTGCGTGGATGGAAGCGGTGAAGTCTATCTTCGGTGTGATGATGCTTGCTGTGGCGATCTGGATGTTAAGCCGTGTCCTTGAGAACAGTGTCATCATGTTCATGTGGTCGGCTCTGGCGATGTTTGTCGCGGTCAGTATCGGTGCATTCGAATCCAAAGAAGAGGCCTATTGTAATCCGTGTCATGCAGCTAAAAAGAGTATCGGTCTGATGATATTCCTGTATGCTGCCGCACTTTTTGTCGGTGCTATCACCAGTGCGCCAAGCATGCTTAACCCTTTGGAAAAACTTCTGCCTAAACAGGTCTCAGTTCAGGCCGGTGCAGCCGAGGTGGCCGTAAAAGAGAATAGCTTCATCAAGGTGCACTCTATTGCTGAACTCGATAAGGTCCTGTCCGAATCGAAGGGGAAAAAGGTGATGCTGGACTTTTATGCTGACTGGTGTACCTCATGTAAAGAGCTTGAACATATCACTTTTTCAGACCAAAGGGTCAAAGCCGCCTTGGCCGAGTATGTACTTGTACAGGCTGACGTCACAGCCAATACTGATGATGAAAAGGCACTGAGCAAGAAGTTCAATCTTTTTGGCCCGCCAGCGCTGATCTTTTATGATGAAGAAGGCAATGAGATCAAAGAGAATAGGGTGATCGGGTATATCCCGCCAGACGAACTGTTGAAAAAACTGTAGTCACTGGCCGGCTACTTGAAACAGGTACTTTTCTATCTATTGCTTCTGAATATCTCTCTCTTCGCCCAACCGGACTGGATCCGTTCGTTTGAAGACGCCAAGATGGAAGCATCAAAAACTAACAAACCGATCATACTGATGTTTTCAAAAGAAGGGTGTGAGGCATGTTGGTATATGGAGAACATCGTTTTTATCGATACAGGCGTTGTAACGCTTTTGGATGATTTTGTCCCAGTCTATCTTGATGTCAATAAAGACAGGTTGCCAAAACAGTTTACCTACCTTGGAACACCGACATTTCATTTTAGCGATGCATCAGGAAAAGCTATCAGCAAAGCACTGGTCGGTGCGGCAAATGTGAAAGACTTCAGTACCAAATTGAAGAAGGTACTCAGAGAGTTTGATAAGCACTAACCTGCGAGGTGCAGGTTCTTAACTTCCTCCATCTCCCCATGATTCATACTCCATCTCATACTTTGGTGCATTGGCATCTTCTTTATATTCGGAAAGATAGGTTGTCAGATAGGATATCTCTTCATCATTCAGGTTCTCGGCAAAGGGGATCATAATCTGTGCCGTTTGGTCCATTATCCCTTTTTTCCCACGGTAGAACTTCAGTTTTTTGACCAGGAGATATTTGGGTTTGTTCATCAGGACAGGATAGACATGCATGCCTTCACCATGGATGCCGTGACATCCGTTACACCCTTTTTGTGAGTACAGTATCTCGCCTTTCTTGTAGGGGTCTGTCTCAGCGTAGCACAATGCGAAAGAAGTTAATAGTAAAAAGAAGAGTATGTTTTTGTTCATAATATAGCACTTAAAGAGTTTTCTGTTAAAATTATACCAATAAATTTAGAGGATGTCCGATGATTATAAAAAACGCTGTTTTATGTGATGCCAGGGGAGAACGTCATGGTGATGTTGAGATCACAGACGGTATCATTACTAAGATCGCGGACAATCTCTCTTCGGATCATGTCATAGATGCCAACGGCGCTTTTCTGCTTCCGGGCCTGATTGACCTGAATGTCTCTTTACGCGATTCACAGTTGAATACATCCCGACTTGAGAAGTTGTCCGATGCCGCCGTCAAAGGCGGTGTGACGACAGTGGTGCTTAATCCTGATAGTGAACCGGCTATCAATAACGAGATCGTCCTTGAGTTTATACTTGAGCGTAAGTTTGAAGGAGCCAAGATCAGTTCTGCCATCTGTGCGACACAGGATGAGAACAGTTTAAGCAATATTGCTATCCTTCTGAAAAAGGGTGCCGTCGCTCCTGCGTTGGAAAGTTCAGTCGACGGTAATCTGATACGACGTGTTTTTGAATATATGAAGATGTACGAGGGAACGGTCTTCTGTTCAGCCAAAGACAAGGCAATCAACGGAAACGGTGTCATGTTTGAAGGGGAGGTCTCTGCACGCCTGGGCCTTCCCGGGATCTCCGTACTCGGTGAGATCATTCATGTGGCCAAGATGATAGAGATCGCGCGATACTATGATGTTCAGGTTCTCTTCAAAGGACTCTTTACACGGCGTTCGCTTGAGATGATCACTGCAGCGAAAAAAGAGGGGCTGAAAGTCTTCTCAGAGATGTCTATTCATCACCTGGCCCTTGATGATAATGCCTGCGACGGTTTTAATACCTATGCAAAGATCTTTCCGCCGCTGGCTGATGAGAAAGGAAAACTTTCACTGCAGGAGTCTCTTCGAAAAGGTGAGATAGATATCCTTACCTCTCTGCATGCTCCACAGTCAAAGGTCAACAAAGAGGTTGCTTTTTATGATGCCGCATATGGAACGGAAGCGATTGAAGAGATCCTGCCGCTGTATTACACCAAACTGGTGAAAAGTGGCCTGATAGATTTGGCTCAGCTGAGCAAGATGGTCTCTTTGACCCCGGCGCAGATGATAAAGAAGAGCAGTGGTCTTATTGAAGAAGGACTCGCAGCTGATCTGGTTATCTTTGATGCAGATGCTTCATGCCGTGTAGAAAAGGTACAGAGTCTATATGCCGATGAAGTCCTGGATGGTAAAGTGCTGTCTGTCATTGTCGACGGTGAACTCAAATACTCCCTTACTTAGATCGTTATTGTAAAGCAGGCACCACCGCCTTTATTAGAGACACGGAGTTTACCTTTCATATGGTCTTCTATAATCATCTTGGACATATAAAGGCCGATTCCTGTTCCCTTGCCTTCCTCTTTCGTCGAGAAATAAGGGTCAAATATCTTTTCAATCACTGAGTCCGGTATACCCCCGCCATTATCACAGACCTCTACATGAAGACGGTCATTGTCTTTGGTCGCCTTGATCTTGATATACGCCGGGCTGACAGCTTTTTCAATGAGGACATCTTTTGCATTGTTAAGCAAATTGACAATGACTTGTGAAAACTCATTTTTATATCCGTCTATCTTGATGTCATCAGGCATCTCAAGTGCATACTCTATGGTATGGCTTGCAAAGGCTGATTCGACAATGGTGTGTGCTTTTTCGATGGCATCATGGACCGAGAAGAGCTCTTTTGTCTTATTTGGATTAAAGAACTCACGAAAATCATCGATCGTAGTGGACATTCCGTTGATAAGTCCCATGCTTTTATCTATGGTATCATCGATCTTTTTCTCATCTAAAAGACCACGTTTATGATAAAACCCGATTTTTTGAATAACCAGAGCGAGAGCGTTGAGCGGCTGACGCCATTGGTGGGCGATATTACCGATCATTTCTCCCATTGAAGCTTGTCTGCCCTGCTGTATTAAAAGTAGCTTTTTGGACTCAAGTTCTTTTTCCATCTCGTGCTCTCTTGTAAGGTCACGGGCTACACCTACAACACCGATGATCTGACCCTTCTCGTTTCGTAAGGGCGATTTGACGGTGGAAAAGTAGATCTTATCACCTTTTGTATTGGTAACCCACTCTTTAAGTGCTTCAGGAGACCCATTGTTGATGATGGCAGTATCAATTTTTTGAAAATGTTTCGCTTCGGAAGGATCGAATAGGTCATAATCATTTTTACCGATGATCTCATCGATGGATTTACCTGTTAGTCCTGCAAAATGTGAATTACATCCGATATAGCGCAGCTCAAGGTCTTTGTAAAAAATAGCACTGTCGATAGAGTCTGTCACACTTTTAAGTAGTTCATGGCTCTCCTGGGATTTACGGATATTCTGGGTGAGTTCTTTGGAACTGGTCTCGAGGGTATGATCAAGCATCTGTCGTTCAATATAAAAATCGTTATAAGCTTGATTGATCAGGGTGAGGAACTGTTTGAACTCATCAGAAGAACTTTCAATATCAAACTCTTTTCCATAGGCTTTTTTTAACTGGGTCTTTAACAGCCGGTTCACATCAGTCCTCGTAGATAGCCGTAATCGTCATCGTCTGATTGTGTAATTTACAGTTCAAGATGTCATCTGAAAAGGGAGCGATTTCGCCAAATGAATAGTATCCGACTATTTGGGTGTTCCCACCAAGGACACTGTGTACGGCCTCAATCTCCTCATCGACGAGTTGTTTCAAGATGCTTCGGCGTCCACTGCAACTGACAGTAAGGGCTAAGGATGGTTTGTCATTATACGGTCTTATCGTATTGGCAACGAGAGAGGAACCGTCGATAAGGTTGTCAACATTTGTCTTCATAAGACGTACAGTTGAGCCCTGAGGGATGTCTCCTGCAAAAATGATGGATTTGTCTTCATTGATGCCCATCATCACGCGTATAACTTCATGGTCCCCCTCATACTCTCTGATATTTAGAGGAAACAGAAGTCCGCTTGCAGGAAGGTCTTTGATATAATCACCCAAATAGGCCTCATAAAGTTCTATTGCCGGCTTATTGTCAATCTCATAGATCACATTGCCTTCGGATTTTGTCACGATACGTTCAGCGCCAAACTCTTCCCAGCCAGCCTTGCATCCGACTCTGGTATGAAGGGAATCACCATAAAAACCTATGATGACAGCAGACATTTCATCAGCTTTACCATCGGCAAAGACAAGGGTTTGCTCAAAGTTCAGGTCATCACCGGCAAGTCCCCCGGTAAGACTTACGTCAAGAGCATGGTTCAATCCTTTGACCAGTTGACTGCCATTGATCTTCAGGCCATCAGCCATCGCGAAGACATGGCGAAGGCCTTCTTGCGGTAAAGACTTCGCAAGTTCTTCTGCTTGCTCATAGAGGGTGTCATTATTTAAGGCATCCGTGTGCTTGACGACGACATGAGCCTTGTCAAAACTCACAGCTGTCGCGACTGCCTCATAGTTACTGACGACATCATCTAGAATGTTTCCTGCTGTCGAGGTACCGACAATATGAGCATTCGGGTATTTCTTTTTTAGCAAGGCAGAATGATCATAGTTCCGTATAGCCTTTATATTGCCAAAGACAAATACGATATCGACGCTGCTGTTTTCACATTCGTTATGACCATTTAAGAACCACTCACCGTTTTCAAAATGCAGTTTATCTATTTTCATGATACACCTCGGTCTTATGTGGCAGAAACAACAGTTTCGATTTTTTCAAAAAGGAGGTTGATGTCGACAGGTTTGTTGACATAACTTTTGATTCCGATATTGCTGGCCTGTTCAAGGTATCCTTCCTCATTGAATGCCGTAGTAAGGATTATCTTTGCATCAGGGTCAATGGACAAGATCTCTTTTGACATCTGAATGCCATCCATAATGGGCATCTGGATATCTGAGATGATGATGTCAGGCTGGAGTTTTTGAAACATCTCCAAACCTTCCTGACCATTTTTTGCAACATGAATATTTTCAAAATCAAGTTCAAGGATTTCGAGCATCTCTTCTCGTATGCTCGCTTCATCCTCAACATATAAAATCGTTATGTTATCAGTCATTGTCATTTTCCTTGATCGGTAGGGTAATCTTAAAAGAAGCACCAGAAAGGGTGTTTGAGACTTCAAGTGCACCATTCATGTGTTCTTCGATGATTGTCTTTGACATATAGAGTCCGATTCCCGTCCCCTTGTCTTTTTCTTTGGTCGTAAAATAGGGTTCAAAGATTCTTTCAATGATATCGTCCGGAATCCCCCCGGCATTGTCATCGATAATGATGATAGCATTTTTTTTCTTACGTTCAATAGTAACAGATATCTCAGGGTTTTCTGTGTGCTTGTATTTAAGAGCGTCATTTGCATTTGATATTATATTTAGTAATACCTGAGAGAGTTCGTTTTTTAGACATAACAAAGATATGTCATCGGTATAGTGCGTGCTGAAGGTTATGTTGTTGTTATTGAGTGTTGATTCTATGATGTCGTGCGTCTGCTCTACTATCTCACTAAGGTTGCACAAGTGCAGCGTTTTGTCATCACTGAAAAAATCTCTGAAGTCATCGATGGTCTTTGACATCTGCGTGATAATACGCATCGCCTTCTCTGTGGACCTGTCCATGAGCTCACTGTTGAGTTTGTTGATGTGATAGGCTTTGTTTAATTTTTGAAACATCAAGCCCAATGCGTTAAGCGGTTGGCGCCATTGATGACCGATGTGGCCTATCATCTCTCCCATTGAAGCCATTTTTGACTGCTGTATCAACAGTTTGTTCCGTTCCCAGTTCTTTTTGCTCTCAAGAGCTACACGCTTTTCCAGATAGCTCTCTTTTTGTTGCAGCAAGGAGACGTCAAAGCCTATGACAAGGACTTCTCGTATATTTCCGTCACTCTCTTTAAGGGGTGTAAAGGTCAAGCGCAGGCTGACAGCGTCAAGGCCTTCACTGTTTAACTTGAATGTTTTTTGATAGGTGTTTCCTTGTTGGAGTTCATGTTGCAGGGTCTCAAGGTGTTGTTTGTCACCATCATTTACGTAGTCACCAAAAGGCGTATTTTCACTGATTTCAAGACCATTGGCCACCAGGTCACATAAGGCATGGTTGGCATAGATGATGTTCATGTCTTTATCAAGTTTAAAGAAGATGGCGGCTTTGTCGATGGCTCGGTTGTACATCGCAAACTTCGCTTCGTGAACTTGGATGAGACGTCTGTGTTTTAACTCTTCCATCATCTTGTCGACTTTCAGAAGAAGTTCTTCGTTGGCATAGGGTTTCTTAATAAAATCGTTGGCCCCGTTTTTGATGACACGGGCTATCTTAGCGGGATCATTTGTACCTGATATGACCATGACCGGCATCATAAGATTGGCCTTGTCACGGTGAATTGCACTCAAGAGACGATTCCCATCCATGACCGGCATCTCCAAATCGATGATGGCTGCATCGATCTTGTTCTTTTTAATCACACCCAATGCCTCTTTGCCGTCAATGGCAACATGTACCTGGAACCCTCTCTTTGCGAGCAGTATACGAAGGTGGTTGCGCATAAAGTTGGAGTCGTCGACGACAAGGATAGAGAGGTTTTTGTTGGTCGATATACGTTCGATGAGTTGAACGATAGAGAGTTCCATCTCATCAAAATGGCGTTCTTTGGTGATATAGTCGATGACGATACCAAAGCTGAAGAGGTTTTCACGACGGTCTGCATCCCGATCGGAAGTCATGACGATGACTCTGATCTCTTCATGGATCTGTAAGAAAGGCAAGAGTGCTTCTCCGTCTCCATCGGGAAGTACAAGGTCAAGCAGCGCATAATCAAAGTCGTTTTCGAGTAAGACGGCTTTTGCTGAGGCGATGTCAAAGGCTTGAGTAACGGCAAAACCCCGTTGTTCTAATGAGAACTTCAGACTGTTGTTAATCAGCTTTGAATCATCGATGATTAAAATCGATTGTTTGTTCATGAACTCTCCTCTTTTGACATGGGATCATTGTTGGCTCTTGAGGGATATCGTAAAAACAGCACCTTTATCACTGTTTTCGACCTCAAGTGTCCCGTCCATATTCCCTTCGATGATCATCTTGGACATATACAGGCCGATTCCGGTACCTTTTCCCTCTTCTTTGGTAGTGAAGTAGGGTTCAAAGATATGTTCTATGATGTCTTGCGGTATACCGCCGCCATTATCGGATACGCGGATTTTAACCATGTCTCCTTGGCGATGGGCATCGATAGTTATGGCAGGGTGTTGCGTTTTCTTCTCGACAAGTACATCTTTGGCGTTATTGACCAGGTTCAAGATGACCTGTGAAAACTCGTTTTTGTATCCGTGGACAATATTACTCTCTTCAAGGTTCACATCAACGGTGATGTTATTGTTGTACAGTGCAGCATCAATGAGTCCTATCGTCTCATTTACGGCATGTTCGATATCAAAGTCGATCTTTTCTTTATTGGGTTTGAAAAAGTCCCTGAAGTCATCAATAGTCATAGACATCTTGTTGATCAGTGCTGTCCCTTTTTGGACACTCTCTTTGAGTTTTTCCTCAGTCAGCTTGCCACGTTCATAGAAGGCTTGTTGTTTCTGAAGCAGCAGAGCGAGGGCATTAAGCGGTTGTCGCCATTGATGGGCGATATTCCCGATCATCTCTCCCATAGCGGCAAGTTTGTTCTGTTGAGCCAGCATATGGTCTTTCTCTTTACTGAGTGCGACTGCATTCTCGATACGTTCTTCAAGCTCGGCATTGAGTTCTTGCAGTTGGATAGATTTTTTCTCCAGTTGCTGATGCAGTTCTTCGACCTTTTTCTCATGTGTGATGTCGCGTCTGATGGAGCTGTACCCGATAACTTCGTCTTGAGCGTTATAGATGGGGGAGATCATCGACTCTACCCAATAACACGTGCCGTTTTTTCT